>CALBTS010000364.1 GCA_937968035.1 uncultured Methanomethylovorans sp. | reverse complement strand
ATCCGGCGACCACCGAGATCAACACTCTTTCCCTACACGACGCTCTTCCGATCTTAGGCCAAGATCTGAGAGATCCAGTTGGTTTATTATATCATTTATTTTTATATTAATCATTTGGGAATTTTATAAGAGGGCACCAAGGTGCTATACACTTTTTAACTATTAAACTACACCTAAAATGAATGAAAAATATACAGTAAAAAAAAGCCACAAAATGAAGTATTACTAAAATCAATACCTAATCAAGTTCAGTAGATAGGTTACACCTACCCTATACACCAACACTACAACAGATAACACATATACTAAATAAAAAAAAGCCGAGAGAAAGAAGGTAAGTAAAATCAATGCAAGTTCCAGGGAGTCGGCGGATCTATACCGGTGCAACGCCCGGCGGCGTAGCCGCCTGGTGGGTTGGTCCGCCGCAGCGGACCTGGGTGGGAAGCAGATACTGCATTGGCGTAGCTGGATTCAATTGGTGTAACTAAACATGATCGGCGTAGCAGGATTTTATTAAGCCCTTGGGCCAACACAACAACATGCCGCATCAGCGGCATTAAGGGTTTGCGGCTTTGCCGCATCGGGGGTGGGCGGAGGGTGGGCTTATACTTCCGCGCCAGGCGCGGTCTACTCGTCAAGTGGGACCTGCCGTGCAGGTCGCACATTCCATAGATGCGTACAGCGTGATTAGTTATATCGCTTGAAACTGATCCACTATACGGCGTGAAGGAGACCGATGCCTATATCCTCTCATACATGTTTTTAGTATTTGGGATACAAATGAGGACAATAAACTTTACAGATGATAACTGTGAAATGCATGAGAGAGATGTACTTACATACGGAAAGACATTGTGCCGATGTTGAGTATGTGGTATAGAAACCATGAATCCTGTGGTGAGAATTATCCGAGGTCCGACAACCGATGTCAGCTGGACCAATTCGTATTATGACAAGCCACATTACTAACGAGTAACAAGGAACATACTCGTAAAATCCTAGAGGGTAATTAAGTGGGTAGTGCCGATACCAGTGGTGGAATCCAAGGAGTATGCAACCGTTATCCCACTGGTAATGTTGGTGACATGGCAAGAATGTTGGAACCCCAAATACTTGTTACCTGAGTTGCATGAGCTGGAGGTTGCCTTCTCTACTCAGGTGTGAGATAGTCGAGAGCATTATGGGAAATTCTCAAAAAAATTTGGAGAGAGATTGACTGGAGAAATTTCGGAAGATGAGACGACTACTACTGTTAAAAAGCCTGTGGCAATGCCGGTAGAAAAATTGAGAGAGTGTGAGGGTGATTACTGCCGTCAACTTTTTTAGACTGTATTACAACCATCAACTTTTTTTGAGAGTCTTCGAGGGTAGTCCGAAGGGCCAACAATGACGATATACTTTGACAAGGGGTAGCCCGTAGGGTTCGGCAAAGTATACGTTATTGTTGCCGAGATGATTGTCAAAAAAAGTTCGTGGCTGTTACAGTCTAAAAAAGTTATGCGGGAGTAGTCAACCTCCGCACTGTCTCAATTTTTATGCCGAGCTTGCTACAGGCTTTTTTACAGTAGTAGTCTTCGAATCTTCCGAATATTTCTACTGTCAGTCTCTGTCCGAATTTTTTCTGAGCATTTCTCATAATGCTCTCTACTATCTCATACCTGAGTTGAGACGGCATCCTCCTAAGCTCAGGCATCTCAGGTAATGAGTATTTGGGGTTCCAACAATCTTGGCATGTTGCCAACATTACCAGTGGGGTAACTGTTGAATACTCTTTGGGTTCCACCCCTGGTGTCGGTACTACCCACTTCATTACCCTGTAGGGTTTTCCGTGTATGTTCCTTGTTACTCGTTCGTAATGCGGCTTTTCATAATCCGCATTGGGCCAGCTGACATCTGTTTTCGGTCCTCTGATAATTCTTACCACAGGATTTGTGGTTTCTTTGCCACATACTTGACATCTGCACGATGTCTTTCCGTATGTTGGTACATCTCTCTTGTGCATTTCACCGTTCTCATCTGTAAAGTTTATTGTCCTCATTTGAATCACAAATACTAACAACATGGATGAGACGATATAGGCACTCGGTCGTCCGACGTGCCTTTTATGAAAGGAGATACGGCGTGAGAATGTCCAGTTCCCACGCCTTGGTAAATCGTGAAAATGTATTAAGGGAACAGTGGTTCCGGCATTTCACCGGTTGGCTGCTCTGGCTCGCTGACCAGTACATCCCCGAATGGTGCCAGCACGAAACCCTTAGTGCATGTAGGGTATGGGCAGCTGATACAGTTCTCGTAGTAATACTTCCTTATCTGTGGATTGTTCAATCCTGCCTCAAGAAGAGTTTGCAGAGACAGGATATCCTTCTTCATGGGGATGTCGATTGTGGGGCGGGGCATCGTTCCATCTCTTCGGTTTTGTTTTTGTCAAGCATGTTTTTGAATCGTTGCATTTTTTTATCCCACTCCTTACGGAAAGTGCCGTCATCGAATATCACAAAAATCTGTTCACACATTATCATAACATCTGTAATTTCTTCAATAATTTTATGATAGTCTCCGGTTCCATTCAATGATCTTACCAATTCTATGCTAAGTTCATTAAGTTCTTCAACAGCTTTTAATTGAATTTTAGTGCATCCCCACATAGATATAGCATTTCGATATGCACAGTAATCATCGTTTTCTATTTTCATTACCATTTCTCTTACCTCCTTGTGCGGGGCATTACTGCACCCGCATTGATTCTAATATCATTCACTGCATGGAGACGGTGGTTATATACTACTGGCGGTACGTGTTTACTATCCATGCTGCGTCTTCCAGTGTGATTGGGAGGCCCTGCTCCATCCAATGGTGCAAGTCTCCGGCCTCGTTGTCAATCTCATAGAGGTAGTCAACGTCTGCCCAATTGCTTGGGTGTATACCTTCACGGCTCATCCTGATTTCAGCGTCTGCGCTTGCAGCCACCATGTATGCCATTTTCCGCAGTTCGTCGTGGGTGAGCTGGGACATGGTTACCATCTCCTATTCAGCACATTCCATCCAATCTTATGTGCACATTCCTTGCAAGCAAGAATCTGTGCCATCCTCGACGGTGCCCAATACCAGCCGAAGGTCCGGTGGGTCCGGCCGCACTTACCACATCTACAAAGGGTACGGATGGGGAGCCGCACTTAATACACCCCCACATACATCACGTACAGGTCCCTGACCATAGAACGGTCGTCAGGACGGAAGAACTGTTCTTCCTGGTACCGGTTGAGGATTTCATTGAGTTTACCATTCAGGTCTCCTGGGAGACCAAGCGTCTGCAGCTTGCAGACCATTGCAATCATGTGTATAGACATTTCTAATTCTCCTGCTCTCTTGCTCGTGAAGAGAACAAAAGACCTCTTGCCCAGGAGCTGCAACTGTAATAATGGTTTCGGCGGGCAGCCCGTAGGGTGCCGAAGCCTTTATTGCGGTTGCAGCGGATGGGCTCGTTGCACTGCTGCTGGTGCTGTGGGGGATGACCGTGCCTGCGGTTGCGTTGGTGTTGTCTCACTAGCGTGCGATCGTAGATCGCCTGGGGTGGACCATCAGGTCCTGGGCGGTGGGAGGCTGAACAAGGCGAATATGAGCGCATACTTGGCATCGCCAGATTGAACAATAAGGGCGCATTCTTGTCCACTGTGGCACGAACTGTGGTCAAGACGGGTAGCAGTTCATCTTGTGATGAGTTCTTTGATTAGAAGCCAAAATAGACAGCATCGAAAAATTGTTGAGCCTGTTGGTGGATTGTGCTCTATCCAGTTCAACGCACTGTCTAAAAAATGACAGGGCATCACTGCCCACGTCCCGTCCTGTAGTACATAGTTGGCTTCTCCTCGAAGCCGGCTCCACGGATGCCACGCTTGCTCGTGACCTTCGTAGTGTCGTTGAGCGTTCCACATGCATAGCACAGCCGGGTCGGTTCGTTGACTGCTGCTGTGATGCGTTCTCCGCAGCAATCGCAGACCATTTGTCTGAGAGCTATGTCCTCCCTCTTCTGAGTTCCGAAGTAGGACTGTGGGAGGTATCCCTCGAAGTTGCTGTCCAATGGACCGAGCACGAACGCCACTGCACCACATTTGCAGGTGGATTTGCACCATGCTCGACCAGTGTAAGTAGTATCTGGCTGCATCCCACCTTCGTGAGTGCAGTGCTTATCGTGAATGGCTTTGAATAGCCTGAGTGACCTGATGGCCCTCTTTGACATCTTTACTCTGTCTAACTTAGCTTCCATATTGGACATGTTTCTAACTCTCCTTTATTTATTAAAATGTAAAAAAATGTTTAGTAGCCCAATCCTTAAACCTGACGGACGCTTCCGGCAGGTTTAAGTGAGCAGGGCGATGCTGCTGCTCGTCACACCCTCCATTTGCTTTCTTGGTAAGTGACTCCCAGTTGTTTACAGACCATCTGCACTGTACTGTCTATGGGCCTACCGAACCCGACCACTACCAGCCTGCCACCGAACTTCTGTTTCCAGCTCCTTATGCCATCTGCTATGTCCAGTGTGGCTTCTGGTGATGGGTCCATGTTGCTGACCGCTGCAGTGAACGGCTTGCTGTGACATTCTTCGCACATCCACGTTGCGTTTATGGGCCTGACCTTCTCGAAGTACGTGGGCTTTGCTCCCTCTTGGTTCAGGTTAGTGACCTGCACCTTGACAGTCCATTCGCCCAGCTCGTTCTTCACCTTCAACTTCTGCCTTTTGATAGGTATCCAGGCAGGGTTTGCATATTCCCTCCAGTGCTCCATGCCTGTTGGCAGGGCCTTAGTGATGTATGCCTTCATGCCGCCTGTGATGAGCTTGCCACAGCAGCCACATTCCGTAATCATCCTGGAGGTCGTCTTCTCCGGCAGTGGCCTGCTGACGACTTCGCCCTTTGGTGCGTACTTCTCTTCCACCAGTGCGAACTCTCTGGCAAGCTCTGGATTGTTTTCAAGGAAAGAATATTTGGGTGTTGCCACCCATTCTTGAAGGAGTGCTTGCATTTAGAGCACCCCCCATTCCTTGCCCATGTCTCTGAGCCACAGTGAGTCTATAGAGTCGATCCATCCGAGGCCGATTGCCTCTGCTGAGATGTACTCGATTCTTCTGACATCTTCGTAGAGTTCTTCCTTGAACTCTATATCATCTGAAATAGTGTTTATCTCTGCCATGAGGCAGCTCTTTACTGCTGATGCCACTCTGAGCATCTTCTTGGTTGCTAGACCATGTGTAGACATTGTACTTCTCCTGCTCTCTTGCTCGTGAAGAGAACAAAGAAATCGTTCCGCACCGAAGGTCATCCGTAATAATTCCGGCGGGGACGCTTCACCGACGGATTTATTGCGGATGACCTGAATGCGGAAACCTTGTCTCACCAGGGACTGTCCCACCACGATCTTGTCTCATTAGCGTGTGACCGTAGGTCACTGGGAGTTACCGAAGGTACTGGGTGGCCGGGGGTGGAAGGGCCCTGATATTTCCGGCCGTGGCCGGTCTACTCGTCGAGCACATAGAGTAGCAAGATGGTAACCGATGGCACGCTGCACCATCGTCTCCGCAGGTGTGGTCCGTTAGCCAGTTGGTCCGTTAGCCAGTTGGTTCACAGGGCGTGGATGCCCTCGACACGGTTGCAGCGTAGGCAGATACGGTAAAGGCATTTATGCATGCGGCCACGGCGGACATGGTCAAGCTGTTCAAGGGTAGCCGGGATGTCAATGTAGCCCTTCTCGTCGGTGGGCAAGCTCATCACAGTGATACGGTTGGTGTGGGAACACATGTCACCACTGCCGTAGTCGAGGAGGATGTGAATGAATTGGTCTACCGTGATGTTTTCAGGGCACAGGTCACGAACTCGTTGAAGTGTATCAGGAGAAATGGTTGTTTTCCTTACCATGCAGTGTCACAGCGTAGTGATTATGCTTCATAGTATATAAACCCAAAGCATCGGTATTTATTCCAACATTAAAAATATATTCAGTCAAATCGATTCGTTTGGTCAACACTCTGTGAATATATTTTATACTTTAGTTTAATGGGCCTTTTGGAACCGTGGGGTACTATGTTTCAAAAAACAAAGTATTTTACCCTCAATACCTCAAACAAGGGGCGTACTTTACACAAAGTACTAAGTTAGAGTACTTACAAAGTACCGTTAAAGTACTAATGTGTATTAGCAGGCACTAAATACCGTTTTTAACGCATGTATAAATTTATTAACAATTTACAAAGTACTATTTCTTTTTACAAAGTACTTTGTTTTTTACCCCCAAAGTACCCCTTACATAATACATACTTTTATAAAGTACTTTTTTATTTACAAAGTACTTTGATAATACTCTAAATAATACTTTACTATTACTATTACTACTGATATCATTTATTATTAGATAATACTTTATTATTATTAGTTATAGGGGGTGCACTTTCCTGAGTACATATTATCACTCTTTGAATATATGAAGCTGTATATTGTTGTGAAGTGATAAATGTCTAACCGAAGTGAGCTATGCTTACCACCGCATCCGCCGATGCTGAATCTGCTATAAAAAATAACCCCAGCGGATACGGTGGTTCCCTTCATTGATTAGTTGTACGAATTTATTTAGGAAGAACCTGATAAGAATGTATATATACTATTATCTGTATTAGATATGTGAGCGTGTTGTGAATGAATTGTAGTACTAACTTTGTCAAACCGTGTTGTGCAAATGTCAGTGTTCCGAATCTTGCTTCGTCTGCCGAGTCTTGTTCCGTGGAGTATTACGGTGAAGAGAGGGCCAGAGAGAGGACCAGGCTGTACAGGTCCCTTGCCAACGTGCCGTTGAAGCATGTTGAGTTCCGTTCGTTCGAGGACCAGAAGGGAGTTGTGAAGGATTATCACTATTACAACGTGGTCACCGATGTACCTCAGCTGGATGTCCTTGGAGTGTGCCTGTTCCATGGAAGAGTACAGAAGTATGGTCCTGTTGGTCGTTGCATCCGTCTGCCCAACTCTCTGTTCAGGGATGGTTTACTGAGCGATTACAGGAGCATGTGGATGGTGCAGCTGTTCTATATAGGGGAAGAACAGCTTGGGCCTGTCTATACCTTCAACAAGCTGGCAAGGCAGATGGGCAATTATGTTTGCATCCCGTTGCCGAACTCACTGGTGCATGAGATTGACAGGGAATGCTGGACCGTTGCCTTTACTGAAATGCGCAGCGTACCGTCTTCTCTCAATGGATTTGTGTACCCTCGCTACCTCGTGGGCGATGTTCTCTGCGTGTCCGATGTAATGTGCGGAGAACTTTGATTACTTCTTAACTAATTGATGGGTGTGTGTGTAATGGCTGTCAATGTACCAACGGTACACTATGTCGGGGGACTGGTGTAACCATGTTATCTAAACCCCTTGCCGAACTTGTTCCGGAAGATACGGAATATCAATACCTGTTCACGAAAGAGGTGTTCGTGAATGAAGCCCGTAAGATGTTCAAGAATAACATCGGGGTCAACGTATCCGTGAAGTTTATCGAAGCACTCAGGTTGAGGCTTGTCAGTAACAAGTATCCCAGTATCCAGCAGGTGCTTAGTGACATTACCGGGGAGTTCCGGGGAGAACAAACCTTAAAGAATTTGAAATCCACTATCCGTCGCAGTTCATACTTCAACAAGGACAACGGGATACTCAATGATTCCTTTCATGCCGAGTATTTCGCAAGGGCCGAGTCTTACCTGTTGAAGATGGTGAACAAAAGCGATGACATGTACGCTGCACCTTATGTGCATGAACTTCTTATTACAGAGGCTTATACCTATCCCGATATCACCAGCAGGCTTAAAGGGAATCCTGATATTGTATTTAACATACCCGAAGGCACGATTGGTACTACGACTCTTGATTTCAATTCTGATAAAGTACAGTTCGTGGAGATATCGAATTATACTCCGTGCATCCACCTGTCGCATGTTTTTGATTATACCTACATGTGTGGCAAGTGCAAGGAGTATGAGCACTTTGATTTTCCAATGCCTAGTAATTCAAGGTGCTCACAGCTTGAATGTTTCGGGGTGCTGAGGGAAGACCGTAATCAGCGTCTTAAACGCTCTGTTTATGGAACCCACATTAATTTCAATCAGTCGTTGCTTCCCGTTCTATCTTTGGTGGATTTACCCATTGGGTCGTTTACTGCAGCCGTGGTTGTGCGGACAAGCGATGATGACAAGTCTCATTACCTGTTTGTTGCAGGAATTGTACAAAAGGTTTACAGTTCCGAAGCTGTTGTCCTGGAAGGTAAACGGCATGCTGTGTGGGAATTATGTGATATGATTGATAACATCCACTTGGATAAGCTCGGCCATAAAATCGTGGGATTACATTATCCCAAAGCAGCTGTGATCATGGCAGCCTTTTGTAACATGTGCGGCGAAAGGTCACACAATGTTTTACTGGTTGGCCGTTCAGCAACGGGCAAGTCAATGGTGTCTAAGTATTACCCGTATACGATTTTGTTAAGTGCTGGTTTCTATGATGCCAGGACTACTTCTAACCCTGGGCTTATAGGTTCATCTGAGCCTATCAAGATTAATGGCCAGGTAACAAAAATGTATAACCCTGGTGTTCTCGCACATGAACAGCTGGTTTGCATTGATGAACTCTATAGCAACCCTGAGCTGTACACACAGCTTAAAACACCGTTGAACCAGCCGGAGCTTGTTAAGTCGGTGGCAGGCACACAGTTCAGGATTCCAAAGGTAGGGACAGTGTTAGCCACTGCGAACATCAATACTTCATACCTGAGTTCAATAAGAGAGAGGGTTCTCAAATATGCACAGTATTGGGACAGTGATGATTCCCAACACACTGCATTTAGGAACTGCAGGGGAATATACAGCCAGGAGGTAATGGATGAATATGGCTGGACCAATGACCGTGATAAGTGTATCATGGAACTTATTTTGAAAGAAGAAAAAGCAGCTGGTCGTAACTACATTGATGGTGAAGATATCTCTACACTGGAACGATATTCTTTCCTGTTCTACATTGGAGAAGATGGGAAGGAAGATAGGATGTCATGCCTGCCTAGTAAGTCTATCAAAAAGAAGAAGAGCTTCACCGGTGAAGAAATCCGGTCGCTTACCTATACTCCTGGCATCGAAGAGTATTTAAGACAGTGTGCTGGGATTGAAGTTGATTATACCGATGAGCTGGACCCTTTGCTTGATGAGATGTTTCTCAGGCTGACGGACCATAATCGCATTCATACTAACGTGAGGCAGAAGGATACACTGCTGAAAATGGTGGAGTTATCTGCTGCTATCAATAAAAGAACAGTTGTGAATGAATTGGATCTGCTGTTCGTCGAAGATCTGTTCATGCACACATGCGAATATTTCGAGCCTGAACAATTGACAAGGCATTCTTTCTGGGAGGTTCCAATAGCAGTTTCAGAAGTAGATGTACTTCTAAACATAGTCAAGACCCCTCGTGTTATTCGCAGGTTACCAGACACGCCATCGTTGGAGTTTATTCGCAGTAAGTTCGAGCGTTACGATATGTATGGCGAAGGTTCAGTGCACTGGGACAGGCTCGCTAAGAACATTGTTTATGACCTGGAGTCACAGTTCAATATGTCTTATGATGAAGCTCAGTCCAGGTTTGACCTGTTCGTTTCCAAGAACGGGGGTCGGCCAGCACCATCGCAACCGCTGGTGGAGTTCTCGGTCGATACTGCAACCACACCAATGGTGGAGATTATAGATGCAGTTAGTAAGAAGGACCGCACCATCCCGTTCCAGACCATGCCTACCGATGAATCTCTCATGGGTATTACTATTTACCTCACCGACCAGTTTACCAACTCAAAGAAAATTACCAATGAGGAATTGGATACTGCTTGTGTAGTATTCGATTGGTCTCAGGACCTGATAAAATCAATACTTGATGACTTCGTGCGGCGTAATTTTATTACGAATACAGGAGATGGATATAGGTGGAAACTATGAATGCTGGTATCTAAGGATGCCAGTTTAATGATATACTGGTATATTTTTACTTGCCGTTGCAGCGGGGTGTTCCCATTCCAGATGCTGTTCCGCATGTCAGTATGTCGTCGTCGCCATCGCCGGTTTTGTCGATGTACCCACTTGCTTTTGCGAATCCGTCGCCTCGCCCACCGATGCGTTTTCTGTACACATTGTTTTCGAATCCAATTCCAGCTGCGTCGCCTTTTCCGTTTCCTGTTCCCTTGAAGTGGTGTGAATGTCTTTCATCATGTGCGCGTTCAAACATAGTCACTCCACATGCGGGTGGTCTGCTCCGGTGGAGTCTCTTTCACCGAATCCGTGGGCAACACCACTACCATACCCACTGTATTCAACCAACATGAGGCCCTGGTCGGGTGCACTACCGTGCCCATAACCATAGCACGTTTTTCTATCGGTGCTGCCTCTTCCTCCGCTGGTGCCTCTTCCTCTTCCGGTGTCGGCCATTATGTGCAGGTCTTGTCGTCCTTCTATTGGCATATTATTCTCCCTTTGCTTTAATGTTCCCACATCCTCGTGCATTTCCACCCATCTCAGCGGGAGAGTTGTTGTCTCCCCATCCATCGTATTGATTGTATGTTATTGTGCCTACACCGTTACCGGCACCACATCCATGCCCTGCTGTGTGCGTTCCTCTCGCACATGCTTTGCCTTTTCCCCATCCGCATGTTTGAATTATTCCGTCTTCATATCCCATTGTTACCTCCTTTGCGTGCAATTATTCGCCGGTTCATTGCGTTGCCTGCTCGAATAACATCTGAGTTGCTGTTTTCCCATACCC
>CALBTS010000363.1 GCA_937968035.1 uncultured Methanomethylovorans sp. | reverse complement strand
AGATCGTATTCGGTGACTGGAGTTCAGACGTGTGCTCTTCCGATCTGGCTCACAGCACGGATGATAGCATCCTCAGCAGGAACCATCATTTGGTGATGACACGAAGTGACTTCAAAAGTTTCACCTGTGTCCAGATCAACAATCGGATGGTCAGTGCCATGGCCGCTAATATCCTGAACCAGATGGCCGCCAGTGAGGACAGTCAACAATTGAGCACCACGACAGATGCCAAACATGGGGATTTCCAGAGCATGTGCTCGTTGGAAAGCTGTTATCTCTGCCCGATCACGCCATTCCGTGAATTGCGTTGTATTGTGAGGACGTTGGTTGTACAAGGCAGGATCAACGTCTGCACCGCCAGTAAACACAACCACATCAGCTTCTTCCATGTTATTGGCAGTTAGCCAACCCCATTCAGCAATCAGCCGAGCTTCTTGGTAGCGATTGCCACCGATCACATACACTTTCTTTTGCATCACTTACCTTCGACTTTCTTGATTTTGTTCAGAAGAAATTCCTTGAACAGTTCGGATGGATAATGCTGGGTTTGATCCCAACCTGGACGACCTTTGGTCACTGGCTTTAGTTGTTCTCCAAACACATCCGGCCCTTTGAACTGGTTGTGCAGATATTCACCGAAATGCCAACGACAATAACCGCCCTTGACTTGATCGTAAGCCTGCTTAGGGAGTTTATCCAAGAACAAGCCACCTTCCAGCACGTATTTGATGAATTTATTCAAATCCACAGAACATGTTGCCATTGGATAAAAAGCTTGATGGCTTGTTTGCTTAAACCACTCATCATTCTTTTCGCTATATTTGAAAATAAACGAGAAGAAGAATGCCAGACGTTCATCAACTCCCCAAGATTTCAACTTGGCATAGGCTTCATACATTTTGTGTTCGTAAGGACCACGAGAAAGAATAACGAAAAAGCCCAGTTGATTCTGGTCCATTGCGTTAATGTCTTTGACCTTGATCACGCCAGGGATGATAGCGTCATACATGTGAGCATACAGCTTCAACATGCACTGCATCATTTCATTGTAGGCTTCGTCCTCGATGGTGTTCACCTTCAAGTAACAATGCTCATACGACATACCGCCCATCAAAGCAGCAGCACACGCTGCTCCACTATTCCATTTGGCCAACTTACTCTCATCTTCAGTGGAATAAGTGTAACCATCTTGGTGGTAAACCTTCTCAAAGTCTTTTGTGAAAAGAAGGTAGTTCTGAACACGAGGACCATCACTCGCCAACTTTTCGACATAAGACGAAATAATTTCTTCTTTTGTCACAGCTACTCCTAACAGTTTGTGAAGAAAAGAGGTATAAATAACGTGGCCGTTAGTTATATATATATATATATATTAAATATATGTATTAATTATACTATATAATATATTTAATACATACATCTAATATATTATAGATGTATGAGAAGAATTACTTCTTCACAATCTTCAGAGGCATACGACACTTGATGAAGTAGCCACCGACACGTTGATAGGTGAAGTCACGATTTTCACCTTTCTTACGAATCAGGAAGAACTTATCGTCAATCTGACGCAGATATTCCACTTGTTCATCGTAGCAGATGTAGTGCAGGGAAGAGGATTTCATTTCAATTCTTTCATTGAACCGAGCAACATTGCTCAAGCAAAGATTCTCCGTAGAAAACCCTTGCGTTGAACACAGTTATTCACCGTATTTAGCTGATAACCAGGCTTCCCTGATTACTTCGCCTTCGGTTCGCAGTTGTAATAACGCACGTCGCACGGAGGAATGTGCTGAGGCGCAGCAGGCGCTGGTTCAGAAGGCTTGCTGATGGCATTACCGATCACCACGCCAGCAGTCGTGCCAATAGCACTGCCAGCAGCAGTACCAAGGATGGTAGAACCAATACCGGGACCAGAAGAAGAGGGAGCATTGACCACACGAGTTTCACGAATGACCGTCGTGTTGTTGGTGGTTCGGTTGATAACCTGCGGTTTGGGAGGTGGGGCATTGCGAGTCACTGCCGGACGAGAAGGAGCAGAGAAGCCAGAACGCTTGGCTTCAGCCAGTTGAGGAGCAGAGGCCAGGACAGCGATGATAGCTGCACCCATCCAAGTGCCGAGTCGTTGACGGGAGGAAATCATATACGCCTTTCTAAGCGATTTAAATGAAGTTGGCTACCTGTGACCAACTCCCTTCGGAAAACCTTACAGGAGGCCTTTAAATTGATTTACGAGGCTTTCTTACGACGAATGTAGGTAACCTTGCAATTCTCTGGCAAACTTGCCATGTGAGTTATTGCCGCTTCAAAACTCTTGAAGGACAATGTGTAGAACTTACCGTTCCAGTTGTAGGCAACTTGATGTTTCATGATTAACTTTCAGTCACCATGAGAACACCGCCCCAAACTATCGCCACCAATCCAAGAAGTTGGACAATCAATCCCAGACTACCAAGATAGCCCCAAGGGATGATAGCCATGATTAGTCCCAGCATGAACAGATTCATTTCCAGTCCTTTCCGATATATTTATGAAAGTTGTATTCTTCAGGTTTGGTGGTCAAATCATCGCCGACTTCATCAAACATTTGATCTCCTACGACCTTGCGAATTCTGGGATAAGCGTTTCGATTATTTTTGAATGTCACAATCCACCATCCTTCTTCACGAAGCCGTGTGTGATTGGGTGCAGGCCAGGGAGAGAAAGAGAGTTCTGATTGGCGGACCCAAAGATAGTCATCTCGTGTGGCAATTCTATAAGGTCTGACAGGATCGAAGGTATCCACTTGTTCAACAGTGGATTTACCATTAACTGGGTGGTAAACAACATCACCCACTTGAAATACTAATTTCATAAGAACCTTTCAACGAAGAATCGCAGAGATTGCGAGATAGAAAACCATGAACGAAGAGATTAGCCAGATGTGTTTGGACATTTGTTTCTCCTATAATTAAACTATAGCACACTGTTTCCAATGTGCTAGGTGTCTAATTACTTAGACTCCAGATAGTCAATCATCTGGTCGAGCCAACGAAGGCGTTCTTCACGAATACTCGTTGAAGGTAAGAATGAACGAATGTTTCCACAACGTTCACTGAGCCAATCCTCATATGTCACTACTTTTTGGACGTGTCGAATATGCCGTGTGAGTGCATCAGCACATCCCCACTTCACAACAGGTTTAACACCCAACGAAGATGTTTCATCCCAGATGGCATTGCAGACGTAATGTCCACGTTTTTCTGCAATCCGTGCTCGTGTTCGCTTCAACAATTCAATAGCAATATTGTTGCCGAAACAGAATTTAAAGTAGCGTTTCTGCCACCACCACAGATCAGAGAACGGAGTGGTTCCGATCTTCATCATTGCAGCTTCATGGAGCCGGGCTTGTTGTAGCCACCAGTTACACCGGCCTTGATTTGCTCCCAGTCCTTGACACGAGCATTCAGACGAGAAGCAGCGGCGCGATTGGCAGCGCATTCGGGACGACGCTTGTGATCCATGCGATCCAGACGCAGACGTGCTGCATACTTCAGGTTGTCGATGTGTTGAGCCAGAGCAGCCTTGCTGGTTTCGATACGGCGAAAGTACATGATGATTCCTTAGCGCATTGTTAGCGCAATGTCGATGATAGCGGAAAGAAAAAAAATTACTGGCGTTTCTTACCAGTCAGAGCGATGAGCCACACAGCGTAGCCACCGTGGCGCACAGACTTACCTTTGGTGATGGTTGCGCCAACTTCTTCAGCAGCCTTCAGCCATTCCTTATGCAAATCTTCACGTTCAGTTGTGCTGAGAACCATAACACCGATGGTTTCACGAGCACATGCCTTCAAATAAGGAACCATGTCCTTCACTTCAAAACCGCGTCCTCGCAATTGAGCACGGTCTACGAAACAGGGGACGTTATCCTCCAGCAATTCGTGACCATCACCATATCCAGATTCATTCAGACCATACTTGGCCGAGAGTTTTTGAAAAACAGTAGTCATCTTGCCCTCACGTCAGTTGATAGACAGTGGTTTCGGTTTCCACTTCTTGTGTTTCAGGGCGCTCACCCACCACTTTGGTAGAGCGAATCAGTTGGCCTTGCTTCCATTGACGCACATTGTCATCTTCAGCCAAGTAGCCAATGACAACACGAGTTCCATTCCACAGGCCCACAACACGAGCGCCAACGAGCTTGATGATACGTTTCGTCGTCATACAATCTCCAGGGTTAGCATGCAAAATCGCATGAGCAAACACACTGTTCCCAATATGTTTGCGGCTTGCAATCTTCAGAGTTGTTTGAATTCAGAGGGTTTAAGGCCTGCCACCAGCACCAGTTCACCTGACGTTGACCCCACTTGAAACCAACTACCACCCTGATGCTTACTAACAACCCAGTAGCCAAGTTTATTTCTCACACGATACCAACCCTCTTCCAAGGGACGTTCATGGCAAGGAGCAGGCCAAGGTTTGAAGGAAAGTTCTGATTCCTTGAACCAATCGCTTGGGCTGTTGAAACGTTCAAATTCAACAAAATACGCTTCGTCGGATTCTGAAGAAGTTACTTTACCTTTACCGTTAACCGGATGGTAAACAACATCCCCATTCCTAAAAACACAATCACTCATTTCACCACCTCGTAGATAGTATTCTGTGTTTCGATAGTCAACGTACCGTTCATGTGAGGGTTGGTTCTCACAATCTTAGACGTGATGACAATGGAACCAACGCGCCAGCCACGTTCCACCACTTCTTCAGCAATCCATCCTTGCAGACGATTGTCGAATGTGATGAGGGCATGACGGATTTTGATGACGCGTTTACACACGGTTCCGGCGATGATAGCTCGCGGCTGTGCCATGGCTGTTCCTTTTAAGATTGATACACAACCCACTCGCTCTTATAGCGATCCGTTCGCACGGTATGGGTGATGTTGTAGTTGTTACGGGACGGGTGCTTAAACACAGTCTGCCCTTTGCCAAGTTTCTTGGCGTAAGCAATGACTTGTTCTTTGTTAGTCCAATCCATATAACCTCCATTGTTGCATGTGTATGTACCCTCATCGAAGATACATACGCCATACATTAGTTTGATGGCGGATACATTAACGTCTGTCCATACGGGTTTGCTGCAACCAGCCTCGAAGTCATAGACCTTACACCTGTTCGTCACGCAGCCCTTGTTTACGGCGTTGTTCTTGAACACGTATCAGATATTCTGGCAAGCCAATGCACACAGCCAGAACGATGATGGGAAGTACAACCATACGTTCCCCTCTTATGCAGGTTGTGCGGCCTTGGTCACTGCTTCTTCAGCCTTAGCCATGGAAGCCAGCACATTGCGAATGTCTTCAAAGGTGAAGACGCCACCAGTCAGCAGCTCGAACGCAGTCACCTTGTCCACGACACCAGCTTGGATGCCTTCGACCGTGGCTTCACGAGCCTTCTTTGCCTTCTTGGCAATGTCGTCCAAGGTGACAGGCTTTTCCACCTTTTCCACCTTTTCGACAGCCCACTGCCAGAAGTTTTTTCCCGACAGTTTGAACTGGCCGTACTTGTCCACAGCTTCCTTGTAGGGATCAACCTTCACGCCCTGGGACACATAGTCCTTGAGACGTTTGGTCAAGATGCCCTCTTCCACCTTGTGGCCGACGTGAGCCTTGAAGAAGGACAAGACCTTGCGTTGGTTGATGGGTGTCAGAGCCAGCAGGAATGCATTAGCACTGTCCACTTCGTTGTGCTCATGCACACGGTCGGTCACAGCAATGACCAGCTCGGACACGAGAGACTTGACTTGACCTTCGGCAGTACGCAGTTGACCAATCTTTTCGTTGATGATGTTCAATTCCATGACACTCTCCTAAAAAGGTTTACAAAGTAAAGCACTCTCTTTAGAGAATACTTTAATTTGTCCTCCCACAATCTGCCCTAGTGCAACCGTGATAAGCAACTATGATAGCGGCTTATCCCGTCGTGTCATTTCAGTTTGGTACACATACAATTAGTCTTCCGTCCGTGGCCGGTTTTCATCATACGTGTATTGTCCCATTCCTACTAATACAGAACGTAAATACACTAGGGCAAATTGTGAAAGAACGATAGCCGTTCTAGATTCAAAAGACAGAGGCAAATAGGTTTCATGTTTCACGCAGTCAACCCCTCTACCGTTCATGTTCACCGAAATCATCAGGCACACTTATCCACGGACAAGCGTATTCCCCTGAACACCGGAATTACTACTAGATAGATTGGTTGGCATTGCTACGCACAACCCCTACTCACTTGACTTTTAAAGAGCTAGACAAACAGGGCGATACCTGTCAGCTTGAATGTATTGGAACACATTTGGGTTTGTTTGTCAACCCCTTGTTTATCGGGGGTTGGAAGCCTAGACATTTGAATGCTTGTCTTGCATGTGGCATCTAGTGTAACACACTTCCAGCCTGTTGTGTGGATTTCTTCGGTGCCTTTGTGCTGCTCTCCCGAAGGCAAGACCTATGCACTATCTCACTTACTGCCTATCCACTAGCCCTACAATCAATCGCTTGGTTGCTTGCTTGGTGCCAACTATAACACACTTTCGTGCATCCTTGTCAACACCTTTTGCATGAAGCGCTTAACAGGCACTCCATGACCATTAATGTGCCAGATGATAGCAGCTTGCGCATTAGGAGAAACCCTTAGCTAACCAGGCAGCCTGCAACATGCCAATCCTGTGCCGTATCGCCCTATATAGAGGGACTAACAAAAGTCTATAGACAAGGGTATATCCAAGGGTGTACTTGGCATTTATATAGAGAGGTACTTTCTAGGCGCGCCCACGGGGCGCATTAGTAACTAAACCTTTATATATCAAGGGCTTACATAACCATGTGGATTACGAGGGTATATGAAACCTAGGTGGGAAGGTTAATGATCCTCCATTATCAATAAGCCAAATGTGCACAACCTGTGGATAACTCACAATTAGTAAGTGCTCACTAACCAAGTTATACACAGGATATTCACATGTTGATAGGGGTGGAGAGGGGGTTGAGAGTGCTGTTTATGGGTGCATTGACCCTAAAAAATTTCTCATAAAAATTCCAACATTCAGGCCCGCATGGTTCCTACAATTTACAAATAATAATAAGGAAATAGATGGCTATTTCAGAAGACGTACAAGACTATGTGAAAGCAGGTCTAACGCTAGCGCCTCCTGGACTCACATTGTTTGGTGTGTCTCTGGAAGCATGGATGTATTTAATCTCTATAGTTGCAGGTGCTCTCTTGATTATTGAGAGAATCCCTAAAGCATGGAGGGTAGTACGAGGTGTATATGCTAGACTTAAAGAGTAAACTGGCTGTCTCAGCTCTCGCTGGATTGCTTATAACGCTTCCTTTAGATGAAGGAGGGGTTACAGATAAAGGAGCTATGCCTTACAAAGATGTAGGGGGTGTTCTAACAGTCTGTTATGGGCATACAGGGAAAGATATTGAGAATAGACGGTACACCAAAGATGAGTGTTTAGAGCTATTGAAAGTTGATACAGAGAGGCATATGAAGAGAGTTGTCTCATGTATGACTAGAGAACCTACAGTGGGGCAGCTTAAAGGCTTCACAAGTATGGATTTTAACACTGGTGGATGGTGTGGAAGTCGTAGCAATAGAGAGTTTAACAAAGGGAATGACAAAGAGAGCTGTAGAGCATTAGCTTATGGTCCTTCTGGTCAGCCTGTTTGGTCATATGTAGACGGAACTTTCTGGGCAGGGCTTCATAAGAGGCGTATTAGAGAGTCAAAGGAATGCTATGCAGGACTGGGGTAAAATAGCTCTTGCTTTCTTCTTAGCTGTATGTGTTGGATATGGAATTTCATGGCATAACAATCGTGTAGATAGTGCATATGAACGTGGATTTTCAGAAGCAGTCACAGAAAGTCAGGTTGCTTATGAAGCAGATAAGGAACAGGCTAAGAAAGCTAGTGACAAACTCGCTAGAGACAACAATCAGCTAATGAAAGAGAAAGATGATAAGATTCACAACATTGAGTCTGAGCTGTCTGCTACTGTTGACAGGCTGCGCAACGAAAGAAAGAGTCGTTCCAGTGCCTCCGAAGGTAGCAATACAGCTTCCTCAGATAGTCCCTCCTGCACAGGAAGAGAGCTTTATGGAGAAGATGCAGAATTTCTTGTCCGGGAAGCTGCCCGAGCAGAAAAAGTGAGAGAAGAGAGAGATTACTACTACTCCCTCTCGGTTAAAATCAAAAATCAAATAGAAGAGTTTTATGGCAAAGATTAATCTGCCCACAATCACTGGTGGCTACAACCTAACTACGATCAATGACAACTTCGCTAAGCTTCAGAATGAGCTGAATGATAAGGTTCTCTATCGTACGAATCCGGTTGATGAACCTAACCAGATGAATAACAATGTGGATATGAATGGAAAGCGTATCTACAACCTTCCAGAGCCTACAAGTGACGGTGAACCTGTTCGTCTGGGTGATCGTGCAATGTTTGAGGGTCCAGAAGGTCCTCAAGGGGAAACTGGACCTCAAGGTATGCAGGGCGTACAAGGTATTCAAGGACCCCAGGGTGTACAAGGTGAAGAAGGCCCTGTTGGCCCTCAAGGGTTGCAAGGCATTCAAGGACCTGTTGGTCCTCAGGGTCTTACAGGCTCTCAAGGCATTCAAGGACCTATGGGTCCAATGGGTCCTACTGGTCCTCAAGGTGTAGATGGTCGTGGTGTTAATATCCTTGGCTCTTATACCACGCTGGCAGCCCTAGAAGCTGCTCATCCCTCTGGTGCTGCTGGTGATGCTTACATGGTTGGTGCAAACCTCTACGTGTGGGTTAGTGGTTCCGGTTGGACGAATGTAGGTAATATTCAAGGACCGCAAGGTATTCAGGGTCCTACTGGTCCAACTGGCCCACAAGGTCTGCAAGGGTTGCAAGGCCCCGCAGGTCCTACAGGTCCACAAGGTATTACTGGTGCAACTGGCCCTCAAGGCCCTACCGGTGCACAAGGTGTACAGGGCATTCAAGGTGTGCAGGGTCCTGCTGGCCCTACGGGTCCTAGCTCTAGTCTGGGTGATTATCGTGCTGGTCTTAACATCACTGAACGAACTCTGTTCTTCTATAAGGATGGTTTGATCTATGGTATTCGTAACGACGTAACACTTCCCTATACCGCTACAGGTACTTGGGCATCTGAACAATCTAAGTTCATCACCGTAAGCGGTTACCCACAAGTTCCTGATTATGCTGCTCTTCGTTTGCTGGGACATAACGGTCCTTTTGCATATGTGACTGGTGACGGTATTGAAGGTCTGTTCCGTAAGATCAACACGGGTCCAGCAGATAACGGTGGTACGGTTATTGTTGGTACATACTCTTGGCAGCGTGTCTACACAGGTGAAGTGAATCTGGCATGGTTTGGTGCTACTACAACCAACACCGCTCTGACTAACGCTTTCGCTGCTGCTAAGTTCAATCGACTGTACACAGCAAGCCAACAAACAGTCTCTACTTATGAGAATAAGTTTGGCACTCCTGTAGACGGTCCCGGTGCAATTGTGAAGGCAGTCACTGGTGGCTTCCAACAATTGAACACGTATGCGGATGAGGGTAAGATCGCCATCGGTCACGAAAACCTGTTCCGTCTGTACTTCGAAATTAATGCAGGCTCCACCAGCTTCCCTGTCTTCCTGTACGGCGATTCTACTGTGGCAGACGGTTACACCACTCCTGATTTCTACCTGTCCACCTTCATCCCGAATGTTGTGGCAGCTAAGGGTGTGAACCTGAAGTTTAATGTGACGAATCGTGCTGTTCCAGGAACTTCCACTTGGGATATGGATGTGCTGTCTGATCTGACTAGCAACGTAGGTCGGATGATCTTCATCAAGTATGGTATCAACGATTCCGCTGCTGCTGATCGTTTCGAAACCCTAGCTACTACTCTTCGTAGTAAGCTTGCGGCTATTCGTGCTCATGCATACGGTGGTGTTGGTAGTTTGGCTATTGTGCTGGTTGGTCCTAATTCCACCAGTGACTCTCCAAACAACCGTGATGAACTGTGGTATGAGAAGCTTTCTGGCATCTACAAACAAGCTGCTCGTGACTATAACTGCTTCTACTTCGATACGTACGCGTATATGAAGGATGCACGTAAGGCCGCTGGTCTGTGGATGGACAATCCTTACAGTGACGGTCGAGCTGTTCACCCAAATACCCTGATGCAACCTCGTATCTGGGGTAAAGTGCTGGATGAGATGCTGGGTCACGGTGAGCTGGTTGGTTGGGCTAAAAATCGATTCACCAATGTGGATGCTGCTTACCGACTGCCGCTGAATGCGGACCTCCCTAGCACCTATGCAAAGGGTTTGTCGATTCACCGTGCAAATGGTGCAGGCTGGCCTACTGATGGTACTGTCGTCACGTTCCACTCGGCTGACAACGTGGTTCTTCAACTGAATCACGGCTATAAGGCTGCTGACCCTAACGCTCTGTTCTTCCGTCGTGGACGTTCTGTGATTCTGGGTGGTGAAGCAATTGGCTGGGAATCGTGGCAGAGTCTGACGGGTTTGGGTCAAGCTCAAACTTGGAAGGCAGTAACTCGAACTGCTGGTACAACCTACACCAACAGCACGAATCGGGCTATTGCGATTAGTTCGATTGTCCAAGTTGGTGCGACCAACGCAGTAGCTACTCTGACTGTAGGTGGTTTGGTCGTTGCCCAATTCCAAGCTTATGCAGCGGGTGCCACAGGTACGATGCAGGCCATCATTCCTCCTGGTGTGAGTTGGGTCATTGGTGGCGGAGCTATTAATTCTAGCTTTGAACTTTCTTAAAGGGTAATATGGAACTGACACGAGACATGCTCGTGGATAGCCGGGGGAGGTATAAAACCCTCTCCCTGTTCCTGGAGATTGACTACGACAAGGACGCAATCTACACACTAAAAGGCTATGACCACGAATATGAAGGGAAAACCTACATCTCGCTGAAGCGTCTGTTTCTAGAGATGAGTGACCCTACTGAATATGAGTTCGCCACTAAATACTTGGCTGATTGGGACCACTGGCAGAAGATTTGTGCCAACAAGGTTCTTGCTCAGTACATCGAGAAGTGGCGATTTGAACTGGAACTGAAGCTTCGTGCTGAAGGTGTCCAGAGGGTTATTAAAAGTGCCCGAAGTAAGGGTAATTGGTTGGCTGCTAAATTCCTGGCTGAGAAGGGCTGGGAGGTACGTATAGCAGGTCGTCCTGGCAAGGATGAGGTGGAGCGTGAGCTTAAGGTTCAGGCTGCCATTCAATCAGAATTTGAAGATGACGTTGCGCGTCTGAAATTGGTGAAACATGGCTGAATTAGACTGGCTGGCGGTTGCCAAACGAAAACTTGATAAGATGCCGGAGGAAGCTAAGTCTCTACGAGAACTGGCTCTCAGCGACCTCTTCACATTTGCACAGTTGGTGAACCCTGGCTATGTCTATGGAGAGGTTCACAAACAAACTTTTAAGTGGATGGAGGATTACACGTTATATGGAGCTGGAAGTGGCACATCTAACAAGTTAATCATGTATCCACGAGCCCATTTGAAGAGTCATATGGTGGCTACATGGGCAGCTTGGATTATTACTAGGCATCCTGAAGTTACGATGCTTTATGTGTCTGCTACGGCAACTCTGGCAGAAACTCAGCTATATGCAATTAAGAACATCTTAGAATCATCTGTATATCAGCGTTTCTTCCCAGAATATATCCACCCACAAGAGGGTAAACGAGAAAAATGGAGTCAAACATCCATTTCTATTGATCACGCTCGTCGTAAACAGGAGGGTGTTCGTGATGCCACCATTGCTACAGCGGGTTTGACAACCAATACCACGGGTTGGCACGCAGACATTATTCTGGCAGATGACTTAGTGGTGCCTGAAAATGCATATACTGAAGATGGACGGGAGAGTGTACTGAAGAAAAGCTCTCAATTCACGTCTATCCGTAACGCAGGCGGGTTTACAATGGCTTGTGGTACGCGATACCACCCAAATGACATTTATGCCACTTGGAAAACTCAGGAATATGACATTTTCAATGAAGAAGATGAAGTAATTGGCAAACAATGTGTGTGGGATATCCAAGAATATGCTGTCGAGAATGATGGTGTATTCATGTGGCCACGTACAGTTCGGGCTGATGGTAAGGCTTTTGGCTTTAACCAGCAAGTTTTGGCTCGTATTAAGGCTGAATACGCAGATAAGACACAGTTTTACGCCCAATATTATAACAATCCCAATGACCCTGGAAGTAATCGTATTTCTCGGGATAGGTTCCAATACTACGATAAGAAGTTCTTGCGACAACGTAACGGTTATTGGTACTTCAAAGATCAACGACTGAACGTATATGCAGCAATTGACTTTGCTTTCAGCTTAAGTAAATCTGCTGACAACTCTGCCATTGTTGTTATCGGTATCAATTCCGACAATAACATCTACGTGCTAGATATTGCCTGTTTCAAAACTGATCGTATTTCGGAGTATTTTAAACAAATTTCTCAACTCCATAGTAAATGGCAGTTTCAGAAACTCCGGGCTGAAGTAACTGTTGCTCAACACGTTATCGTTCGTGACTTGAAAGATAAACTAAGGGATGAAGGACTCTCCCTAGCCATTGAAGATTATCGTCCTAGTCGAAAGGAAGGCACAAAGGAGGAGCGTATTGCTTCCGTGCTTGAACATCGTTATGACAGTAGCTTAATCTGGCATTTTAAAGGCGGTTACATTGATGTTCTGGAAGAAGAGTTGGTTTTGGCTCGGCCTCCTCATGATGACATTAAAGACTCTCTCGCATCTGCAATCTCTATTGCCGTACGTCCGAAAGGGAATAGATTTTCATTAAATGATGAATGGTCGAACAGCGTCACATTTTCCTCCCGTTTTGGGGGTGTGGCATTTCGTGGATAAAGTAAAAACAAAATGAGTATTACACCTCTTGAACTAGAAAAGAAAACTGGCCGGGATGAGCTGGCTAAGTACATTGGTTGCACTTGGAGCAACTGGAATATGCAACGCCGAGGTAAAATTGAAGAGTGGAAGGAGTTGCGTAACTACCTATTTGCTACAGATACAACGACTACTTCTAACTCTTCTCTCCCTTGGAAGAATAAGACAACCCTTCCGAAGCTGTGCCAGATTCGAGATAATCTACACTCCAACTACATCTCGGCTCTGTTCCCTAATGATGAATGGCTTACGTGGGAAGGATACAGCCCCTCTGACGCGGCTCGGGATAAGAAGAAGGCCATTGAGGCTTATATCTCGAATAAATGCCGTATGGGCGATTTCCGACAGGTTGTGAGCCAGTTGGTGCTGGATTATATTGACTATGGGAATGCTTTCGGTACAGTTGATTATGTCAGCTCTATGCGAGAAGGTCCTGATGGTCAGATGGTGCAAGTATTTAACGGCCCTAAGGCTCGTAGAATCAGCCCCATGGATATCGTGTTTAATCCACTGTCCACTTCGTTTGAAGATAGTCCCAAGATTGTCCGATCCCTAATGACGCTGGGTGAACTAGCAACGATGGGTGAAGACTTCTCTGATCAGAAAATGTTCGCTTCTGCCTTGAAGCAACGTGCTAAGATTTGTCGTCCTCAAAGCTATGGCTGGGAGCAGATGGATAAGCTGGAAGGCTTGCAGATTGATGGATTCGGTAATTTTGAAGAATACATCGGCAGTGGATATGTAGAAGTTCTGAGCTACTATGGTGACCTGTATGACGCATCAAGCGGAAAGCTGGCTCGTGGTCGTCGTGTGGTGATTATTGATCGTATGTGGGTGGTCTCTGATGAAGCCCTTCCAACGTGGCTAGGAGGCGCTCCAATCTTTCAGGTAGGGTGGCGTACCCGTCCAGATAATCTGTGGTCTATGGGGCCTCTAGACAATCTGGTGGGCATGCAATACCGTATTGACCATCTGGAAAATCTCCGCTCTGACGCTATGGACTTGGCTGTGTTGCCTCCGTTGGTTATTGCTGGTGAAGTGGAACAGTTCCGTTACGAGCCCGGTGCAGAAATTCATTTGGATGAAGGTGGCACAGTTACTGAATTGGCCAAGAATGCTCAGTGGGTTATTCAGGCAGACAATGCAATTTCCATGTTGGAACAACGTATGGAAATGTATGCAGGTGCTCCTCGTGAAGCTATGGGTATCCGAACAGCAGGTGAAAAGACTGCATTTGAGGTACAGCAGCTCCAGAACGCCGCAGGACGCATTTTCCAAGAGAAGGTAACCCACTTTGAGACAATGCTGCTGGAGAAGCTCCTGAACGCTATGCTGGAAACTGCTGTGCGTAATATGAACTCTGCTGATGTTGTACGTTCTCTGGATCACGAACTAGGTGCTAGTGTATTCATGACTTTGACAAAGGAAGACATTACTGCTAATGGTATTCTTCGTCCTATCGGTGCTCGACATTTCGCTGCTAATGCACAACTGTTGCAGAATCTGGTTGGTGTGATGAATAGTCAACTTGCTCCAATGATTGCTCCTCACATGAGTTCTAAGCGACTGGCTACTATGATTGAAGACTTGATCGGTGTGGGACGATTCGAACTGTTCCGTCCTTATGCACAGATTGATGAACAACAAGAGATGCAGAGCTATACTAACATGGCTCAAGAACAACTAGCGCTGGAAGATCAGCAACCTGCTGTATGAAGAAGTCAATTACAAGCGGTCTAGATGACCTACAAGCAAAAGAAATCACTGCTGAATATCAGAGTAGCGCTACACTACGAAAACGTCTTGTAGAGCTTCTGGAGAAAAAGAGTGAGCTTGCTTACAAAGAGCGTATCAAAAACACAACTTATGAATCCCCAAATTGGGGGTTCATTCAAGCTGATGGAGTTGGTTACGAAAGGGCTATTTTTGAGATGATAGCACTTATTTCTGAATAATCCTAACAAATCACTAAAAATTTTAGTATTATATTTGTATATAATATATTAATAAATAGATAAATAGTTAAATAAAGAAAAAAATAACTATATAGATATAAAGTTAATATATTAATAAGTATAATCTATAGAATATATTTAATAGAGACAACCTCTCTACTCTGAACAATGAACAATCTTTTCGATCAGGCAACCCCTGGTAATAACATCGAGCAACCTGCTCAACCTCAACCAACTAATCAAGAAGATACAGTAGCTACCCTGCTTTCTGGCATCCGTAATGAAAGTGGTGAGATTAAATATCGTAGCGTGGATGAAGCCCTTAAGGGTCTAGCCCATGCACAACAATACATTTCAACTCTGAAGGCAGAGAAGCAAGCACTGGAAACTCAGTTTTCGGAAGCGCGAACGAAACTGAAATCCCAGGAGGAACTGGAACGTATTGTTAACGATGCCACTTCTCGTCAGAAAACAGTAGATACACCCGCACCTACGTTTGACGAAAGTAAACTTGCTGAGATTGTTGATAAGCAAATTGGTTCTCGAAAGAATCAAGAACTTATCCAGTCGAACCAAAAGAGCGTCAGTGATGCACTTCTCGCACAATTTGGAGAAAAAGCCACTGAAGTTCTACAAGGTAAGGCAACTGAGCTTGGGATTTCCATTGATGACATTGCAGTTCTTGCAGGTCGGAGTCCTAAGGCAGTATTGACTATGTTTGGTGCCGTAAGTGGCGCTGGCGTTCATAAACAGCCAACCGCAGCACCCAGCTCCAGCTCTATCAATACTGCTGGATTTACACGAGCAGGAGGTGAACTCACCTACAATCGTGATGACTTTACTTTGCGTCCTGGAGCCACTGGTAGTGACTATCAAGACCTAGTAGACCGATCCAGTCAATTGCTCAAACAATTGGAAGAACAGAATGGGGTGGGTATTTATGACCTGCAAAACCCCTCTGTGTTCTTCAAGCATTTTCGTTAATCCTAGAAAGAAATAACAAATGGCACAAAATCGTGCAAATTCCCCAGCATTCATTAACGAGCAAATTTACTCGGCAATGATTCTGACTAACCTTCACGACGGTCTGCTCCCTGAGCTGTTCTACCGTAATGTGACGGACTTCGGTTCTGGCTCTGTGCTGAACATCAAGACAGTTGGTTCTGTGACCGTGCAGGACGTGGCAGAAGATGTGGCAGTGGATTACACTCCTATCGAAGCTGGCACCATCCAAATGACGATCAAGGAACACGTTGGTGATGCTTGGTACGTGACGGATGAACTGAAGGAAGATGGTGCTCAAATCGGTCAACTGATGACTGCTCGTTCGATGGAATCGGCTCGTGCTCTGAAGGAAGTGCATGAAACTCGTTTCCTGAAGGCTGCTGCTGCTCCTCTGATCACTGGTGCTACCAACCCTGTTAACGGCTTCCCCCGTACTCTGATTGGCTCTGGTGCTTCTAACACCATCCAGATTGCCGACTTCCTGGCAATGAAGGTTGCATTCGATAAGGCTAACGTCCCGCTGGGTCGTCGTGTCGCTATCGTTGACCCGCTGACTGCTGCTACTCTGGCTAAGCAAGTTACTCTGCAAGCTGACATTACTGACTTCGGTCGTGAAGTGCTGCTGAATGGCTTTGACCGTGACCACGAGTACAAGTGGAACATCCACGGCTGGCACGTCATCACCTCTAACCGTCTGCCTCGTGGCGCATTCGGTAACGGCACTACGACTGTTGCTGATGGTGTGGCTAACGTGTTCATGTCGGTTGCCGATGACAATACCAAGCCTGTGATGCACGCATGGCGTCGTATGCCTTCTATTGAGCAAGAACGTAACAAGGACCTGCGTCGTCAGGAATTCGTTACTACCTGCCGTTATGGCTTCGGTATTCAGCGTCTGGATACCCTGGGTGTGATCATCACCAACGCCACTACGTACTAATTAAAATAGAGAGTGATGGTTGACAAGTTCTTAAAGCTAAGCTTTCGACTCAGAACTAGCATGGTTTGACCCCGTGCCACTCTCTAACAACAATTGAAAGAAATATAATGGCATATGAAAGCCGTACGGGTCTGGGCACTTCTGCTCAATACGGTTCCCGTGAAACTGGCCTGTCTATTGGTGTGGAGCACTCTAAGGATTCCACCCACCAGCTTAGCATTGAGCTGACTACGGAAGGTCTGAAGTCTCCCTTCCTCCCTCCGTTTGTTCTGCCAAAGACTGCTGTGATTGAGAAGGCATACATTACTGTGGATACTGCTCTGACTGGTATTACCGCTGTAACTATCGGTCAAGGTAACGCTGAAGCTACTAATGGTATCGCCCTGGTCGCTGCTGATGTGACTACGCTGGGTACTAAGGATGTGACTGCTAAGCTGGCAGGTACTTGGGTTGCTGGCACCAGCCAGACTCAAGCTTCCCGAGTCGGTATTGTGGTTGCAGGTACTTCCACTGTTCCTAATGGTCGAGCCACTCTGGTTATCTCTTATCGCTACAAGCGTCGTCTGGATAACGAGTTTAAGGCTGCTGTTGGCACTGCTCCTGCGGGCTATCGTCCTCAGTTTGTCCTGTAATAAAGAGAAGGGGGATGGCGAAAGCCCTCTCCCTTTTTCTATTTGTAGAAAGAAAACATGCCTATTCAGCACCGAAACATTATTGATGAAGAACGGCACGAGGTAAAAGGTGCAGACACTGCACTGTCGGGAACAGTTCCAGTAGCTGATGGTGTGGGTAGTACTAACTTTCAACGTATCGGCATCGGGCAAATGTCAGGTTCACTTCCTACATCTGTTCCTGGACTAACTCTGGTTACTGATGGCTCTGGTGGTTTTACTACAACCCAACCTATCTATGCCCGACTTTCAACAGTACACCCAACAACCCCTACCTGGATAACAAGCATTATCTTTGCCAGCTCTACAGGTTTTGTGACTGATGGGTCAGCAGTTCTGGTAACCTATCCTGGTTACTATTGGTACAGTATTGAAATGTTGAATCCAATTACTGATATTGGAACTCTTCCTATCCAGCTTACACAGAACCACATTATCAAGGAATCTGCTCCAACGGTTTTTGAAACTACTGGGCACAGCGGATTGGTATATCTCGGGACTGGTATTAGATATCGCCTTGATGAACCAGGTTTGTGGGCACTTTGGAGGGTGACAACATGAAGAAGACACTGTTGGAGATGGTGCAGGACATTCTGTCTGCTCTCGATTCAGATGAAGTAAACAGTATCAATGACACTGTTGAAGCGGATCAAGTTGCTACGATCATCAAGAATGCCTATTTGTCGATGGCTTCCAGCCGTAACTGGTCTGGACAGAAACGTCTGCTCACTTTTGAGCATTCTGGTACACCTGAGAAACCTACCCACCTTAAAGCTCCTGAAAGCTTGAAAGAGCTTCATACCTTCCGATACAACGCGTCTAAGGACGGTAAGATTGAATATCGAGAAGTTAAATATCGAGAGCCTGACGATTTCCTTCGTTGGATTTCTAATCGCAACCAAGAATCTGAAAATGTAGTTGTTGTTCAAGACTTTGGTGGTACTCCTTTCGTCATTGCCACTAATCAGGCTCCGATGTATTGGACGACTTTCGACGATACATATATTGTATGTGACTCTTACGACAAATCTGTCGATGATGCACTACAAGCAAGTAAGACACAAATGCATGCTACGATGTTCCCAGTCTTCCGTAAGGTTGATGACTTCGTACCTGACATGCCTATTGAAGCCTTCCAGGCCCTGTTCAGTGAAGCCAAGAGCGTAGCTTTTGTGGAACTAAAGCAAGTGTCTAATGAGAAGGCAGAACAAGATGCTCGACGACAACAATCGTGGCTTGCTCGTAAAGAGTGGCAACTGGCTGGGGGCGTTCGATATCCCAACTATGGAAGACGATCTGTAAAATGAGCTACAAAGGCTATTTGATTAATAACGATAAGCTGTTCCCTACTCTTTACTCTGTTACTACAGAGGGGCGTGGTGGTAAGATTCCTTCGGTTCTGGAGGGTCGATTTACCTCCGTTGCCTATGTACGAGAACTAATTGACCACTATCTCGCGGCTAAGGAGGAAACCAGTGGGCGTAAAGCAACTACAAAGGAGTGAGATTCAGGGGTTCTCTAAAGGACTCCAAACTGATCTCAATCCACTAAACAGCCAACTGGATACCACCCGAGCAGAGTCCAACTTTGAGCTGCATAGGGATGGTACACGTTCTCGGCGTCTAGGCCTGAACAGTGAAGTTGGTGCAATTACTAATCATCTTGGCGGTCGTGGTGAAAACCTCAGTCTTAGCTCTTATACCTCCTATTTGTGGGATGGTGCAGCAGGTGATTCGGCTAATAAATTCATCGTGGTTCAGGTGGGTAGTGTTCTTCGTTTGTTTAACACTAACTCGCCAATCACCTACCACTCTACCATCAACCTTCCTATCCCAGAAAGTGCCAGCGTTCAGTTTGCTGCCGTAGAAGGTTTTCTTGGAATTGTAACGGGCTCTCCTGAAATTCTGTTGATTGAGTATCTCCCGACTTCAGATTCGTTTGCACTAACCAGCTTCCGTATCCAGATTCGTGACCTCTTTGGTATAGAGGAAACAATTCAGCCACTTTATGAATCTGATCCCTTGTACAAAGGGACCTTGAACTGGCAACACTACTACAACCTCTATAACCAAGGTTGGGCTATCCCTCGTAAAGATTGGGTTTATGGTGATCCAGCTCCAACAGATGCTGTGTGGCTTGGGTCTAAGAAACTCTCCCCTTCCAACTCACCTAGCAACGCAGATTCTGTGTGGATGGGTATGGATCGGAAACCAATCGCAGAAAATAGCCTGGAAAACTTCGAAGCATTTAACTATCGCACTTTTGAAGGTGTGACGGGTGCTGATACAAAAGCAGCTAAGGGATTTTTCCTAATTGATGCTTTCAGCCGAGGAAGTGCTCGATATGACGCTTGGGTTCATCACAGAAATAAATATCCACAAACAGGCGGTCTTCTTGGTGGAATTGCTCCTCCGACGGACATGTCTACAGGCGGACCCACCTCTGTGGCTTCTCATGCAGGACGTTTGTTTTACTCGGGATGTAACGGTACGGTTTTAGGTGGAGATGGGCGTAGTCCAAACTACAATAACTACGTGTTCTTTTCACAGCTTATTCGGAGCCGTCGAGAGTTTCCTAAATGCTACCAAGAAGGTGATCCAACCAGTCGAGATACAGCAGATATTGTTGATACCGATGGTGGATTCATTACTGTCTCTGGAGCGGTGAACATCCACACCATGTACTCCATGGGTGATCGTTTGTTCTTGATCGCAGAGAACGGTGTATGGTCCGTCACAGGAGGCTCTGGGTATGGATTTGCAGCTACCAACTACAAGGTTGAAAAGATCAGTACGTATGGTGGTATCCCTAATCGTTCATTCGTTGAGTTCGGTGGTAATGGATTCTTCTGGGGGTGGGACGGTATCTACTCTGTAGCTAAGAATCAGTTTGGCGAGTATGAAGTGACCAACCTCACCAAAGACACTAACGACAGCTTCTTCTCTGCCATCTCAGGATCGGCTAAAGAGACTTGTCAAGGTTTTGTTGATAAGTCTCGTAGACAGGTTCGTTGGGTTTACACAGAAGGTATCTTGTTCAATAATGCAATTACTTATGAGATCATCTTTGACATGAAGTTCAAAGCAATGATTCCTTTCACGATTGCTAAACATAAACTGAACAATGCTTATGTACTCTCTGGCATCCAGCTTGGAGATTTCAGTGTACGGTACATCGAAGATGGTGTATATGTAGGTGAAGAACCTGTATACGTAAATGATGATCCTTTGGTTGCTTCTACTAAAGAACGGATTGCTCTGGATAACAATGTCAAGTACCTTGTTGTTCACAATGTAGAAAACCTCTTACTAACCTTCTGTGAGTACAATGATGTTAATTTTGAAGATTGGGCGTTTACGGGAACAGCTTCAGATGCTTATGGCTACATGGAAACTAACGCATTCACTGGTGGTGACTTCGCAGTGGATAAGCAGGTTCCCTATTTGACTATGGCGTTTGCTGAAACGGAAAAGCTGTATAATAGCACTACAGAAACTGTCCTACGAGAAAGTTCTTGTATTGGCAAATTCATGTGGTCGTTCTCCAACCTAAGCCGTTCTGGTAAATGGAGTCGAGAACAACAGCTCTACCGTAAGAACCGATTCTTCTATGGAGATTCAGACATAGATACTGGATTCTCTATTCTAACTACTAAGACTAAGATTCGTGGGGTGGGTAAAGCTTTTGCACTTCGTATCAATACGGAGCCTAGAAAGGACTGCCACATCTACGGATGGAATATCACTTTGACCTCTAATGGTGTAACATGACATACAAGGTACGACTAGCTAACTTGCAAGATATTGACTGGATTGTAAAAGATGCTGGTCGTAGGATGATCTTTGAGGAACTCAAAAAGCCTGAATTTTACAACCCTCACTCTATCAAAGAGCTGGCTCTTAACGGTGTTCGATCTGGAACAATCGTGATTGCCACCAAAGGGACGGAGAGTGTAGGTGTAATTGGTGGCCTTTTAGTCCCTCACTACCTAAATACCAATACGGTGATGCTGGCAGAGATCATGTGGTATGTGGACCCTAAGCATCGAGCAGGAGATCGGAAGAGCACACGTCTGAACTCCAGTCACCGAATAC
>CALBTS010000362.1 GCA_937968035.1 uncultured Methanomethylovorans sp. | reverse complement strand
TATGATATCGTTTATAATCTTTAGAAAACAAAAGCAATCAACATGCAAAAGAGTTTAGTCTTTCAAATCATGGTTTTTTTAGCTCTTTTCCTTGCTTCTGGTTGTGAGAAGGAAGAGCCAGCTAATATCCCAGTTCTATCAACATCAGCCGTATACAATATTACAGCAACAACCGCTACAAGTGGCGGCTCGGTAATAAATGATGGTGGTGCAAAAATAATATCTACTGGAATATGTTGGGGAATCCAACCAAATCCATCATTATCTGATACTAAAACAAGTGACCCAGTAGGGATTGCACAATTTACGAGCAATTTAGTTGGGCTGCAGGCAGGGACTACCTATCATGTGAGAGCATACGCATCAAATTCTGTGGGAACTGGATATGGAGCAGATATAAACTTCACTACACTTGGTCAGATACCATCTTCTTTGACTCAGGCTGCGACAAGTATTTCAGTAAATGAAGCTACATTGAATGGATCAGTTAACCCAAATCATGTTTCAACAACTGTGTCTTTTGAGTACGGCACATCTACTGCCTATGGTTCTACTGTGGTTCCAATGCAAAACAATCTGATAGGTAATGAGATAATTAGCGTTAGTGCAAAAGCAACTGATCTCTTGCCAGGAAAGTTGTATCATTTTAGAATAAAAACTGAAAATAGTATTGGCATTGCATTGGGAGAAGACATGACATTTACAACTGGAGGGCAAGCTCCACTTGCTGTAACCCTCGAACCTGGTAATATAACTGATAGTGAAGCAACCCTTAAGGGAACCGTAAATGCAAATCTGGTTGGTACCAATGTTACTTTTGAATATGGAGAGACGGTTGATTATGGTTCTTCTGGAGATGCAACACCTAAAAGTGTTGATGGAAATACCGAGACATTAGTCAGCTTAAATCTTTCAGGGTTGTCGCCAGGAACCACCTATCACTACCGAGTTAGAGCAGAGAATGAGGTTGACGTTACCTATGGAGATGATGTATCTTTCACTACCCATAATACTCCAACCTTGAATACTTCTGCAGTGACTGATAAAACTTACAGCTCAGCTATGGGTGGAGGGGTTATTATTTCCGATGGAGGTTCTGCAATAACGGAAAAAGGTGTCTGCTGGAATACAACAGGCAATCCAGTGATAACAGATAGTAGAACAAATCAGGGTTCTGGATCAGCAAGTTATTCAAGCTTAATGTCAGGTTTATCTACTGGAACAACATATTATGTTAGAGCATATGCTACCAATAGTGTTGGAACTTCATATGGCAGCACTGTGACATTTACTACAAAGGAGGCTCAATTAGCTATCCTAACAACAATGGATGCGACTAATATTACATCCACTGCTGGTATATCGGGCGGAAATATAACTGATCTAGGAGGAAGCCCTGTCGTTGAAAGAGGTGTTTGTTGGAGTACTTCTCCCAACTCAACAACAAATGATAATAAATGCATAAGCGAGTCAGTAGAAAATACTTACTCATGCAGCCTATCTGGACTAACAGATGGTACCATATACTTCTACAGAGCGTATGCAATAAATAGCTCAGGCACAAGCTACGGTCAAGAGCTTAGCTTTATTACACCTGTTACAGATATTGAAGGAAATATATATCAGGCAGTTATAATAGGGTCCGCGATCTGGATGGCAGATAACTTAAAGGTTACTAAATTCAATGACAACACTAGTATCCCGAATGTCACCGGGCCAATAGATTGGAGTAATCTCACCGGACCTGCTTACTGTTGGATGCATAATGATCCATTGACTTACAAGCAGATTTATGGAGCTCTTTACAGTTGGTATGCTGCGAGCTCATCCAAAATTTGTCCCACAGGATGGCATGTGCCAACTGATGCTGAATATAATGCTTTGGAGATAACACTTGGACTACCTCAGACTGATGTTGACATCTGGGGCTGGAGAGGCACAGACCACGGGCGCAAAATGAAGAACACAACAGGTTGGAATGCAGGACAAAATGGGACCAATACCAGTGGTTTCACGGCTCTTCCTGGAGGGTATAGATATAATCGCGATGGAAGTTTCTATGGTGCGGGTGTTTTAGTTTATTACTGGACTGCATCCGAGTACGATTTGGAGACGGCTTGGTATCGACGACTTGACGGGGATGCGGAAAGAGTATTTAAAGGTGCTACATGGAAAAATGTCGGGAAATATATTAGATGTGTAAAAGATTAAAGCATAATTTTGGTAATAGTAAAAACCTTCAAAGATTCTTTGTTAAGACGCAACTTCTATATATTATGATTTGAATCGTAATCATCAAAGAGTGATTTTTGATAAACATCACCTTTGAACTTATTTATTAATTCCCGGATAAATTCGTAATGTTTAACATATTGATTTGGAATGAGGAACAGTCTTATGCCTTTGGATTTCAATAATTTGTAATAGTCAGTACTTGATCTGACAGTAGGGGTATTTTTACTAACCATT
>CALBTS010000361.1 GCA_937968035.1 uncultured Methanomethylovorans sp. | reverse complement strand
CGCGCCACCGCGACTCTGCGCCAACTGCACATACCGCCGAACGTTAGGCTGCATGCTATAACAATACCTAATCCTCAAAAAACTTTGCCAAATGAAAATTTTCAGCTCCAAGAAAAAGAGAGATCTTCCTGAAAGATCAATTGAAGAAATTAAGGGTCTCTGCAAAATTCTATTTATCGATGATAAGAAATTTGCTGTGGTTGACATTCTCCAAGCTGCTGGATGGACAAAAACAAAAAGAATAAAAGATGTAAGATCCATCGATGAGTCAGATGTTTCTGAAGCCAATATTATTTTCGTTGATGTACAAGGTGTGGGTAAAATGTTAAAATTCAAAGATGAAGGTTTGGGCCTAACTATTGCCTTGAAGGAAAAATATCCTAGTAAAAAAGTTGTCGTCTATTCAGCGGAAGATGACGGTAAAATTGAAACCTTTCACAAAGCTTTGTCCGTAGCAGATGAAAGATTGAGCAAAAATGCAGATCCATATGAATTTCAGTCTCTCGTGGAAAGATTCAGTAAAGAGGCCTTTTCTTTTGACGAATGTATACTAAGGATTCAGAAAGTAATACAACAAGAATCCGGATTAATATTTGAAAGAGATGAGATAGTGAAAAATATGCTAAAAATCTATAATAAAGGCAAATACACAGAGAAAACCATTTCAGATGTCTTCAATCTACCTAATGCTGCAAGTATAGCCTCGATTATCCAGTTATTCCTTACTGCAAGATGAAATACTTAATTCAAACCCTAAAAGGTGAAAAACTAATTTCCAACCTTGATGCATCTGAAATGCTTGTGGCCTCATCATGTTCGGCAAACTCCGAACAGGTTAAAGTGAGAGCTACAGGGCTAGTTTATAGACATGGTAAGGTAACAACCGATAAATGTGTAATATATCTTAAAACCAGTGATGCCAAAATAGTAGGCAAAGTATTCAAAAAGTATCAGGAAATCTTTTCCCTCTTTTCCGATCTATTTATTGATGCTCATGCTCAGATTAGAGAAAGTGAGGTAAACATTACAAGGCGGCTAAAGCATAACTTAGTGACATATAATAGTCACATACTGCAAGAAATATATCAACTAATTCCACAAGAAGAAATACTCTCATTGGATGGTAGGAGTCAACTATTAAAGATTCAACAGGCATTATCTTTGGATATCAATAATTCCGCTCAGTCTTTCTTAAGAATACTTAAAAATGCAAGCCTCGAAAAAGCGGAATTTGATGCATTTGACAAGCTTTATAAAACAGACCCAAAATTATCGCTTGCTGAGCATTCTGTGCATAAAATAATTCTTCTTACACTCAATTCTTTCTGGTTAGACTTTCTTGAACGAGAGATAGAAGTTGATATTCAGTCAACTAACAAGAAGCTAGTACTTGATTACAACTCATTTTCTGTAGCATTAGGTCACATTTTTGATAATGCAGTAAAATATGTTTTACCTAAGTCTAGAATTTATATTCAGTTTTATGAAAATGTTTTGGATAGGCATTTTGATATCAATATTGATATGACAAGTCTCAAGGTTGAACAAGCTGAAAAAGAAAAGATATTTCAAGAAGGCTTTTCAGGCTCACTTGCACAACAAAAGGAATGTTGTGGAACGGGCGTTGGCTTATTCATTGCGCGCAGAATGATTGAATTGAACAATGGCAAGATTTCATTTTTCCCTGATACAAACAGCCGTGATAGGAAACATAAGGATGGTTATGACTATGAACGCAATAGAATCAAAATTGTGTTTCCGGATAACTTTATTAATTAGTTAAAACGCACTCAGCCTAACAGGTCGGTATATGTCATTGGCTTTTCCGTACCGCGAGAACTTTCTGGCTAAAGAGGACTGTTAAGTGGTCGGCGGTACGGCCTGCCCCGGCTCCCGCCGGGGACTCCCTCCTGGTGTC
>CALBTS010000360.1 GCA_937968035.1 uncultured Methanomethylovorans sp. | reverse complement strand
CGATATCGTATTCGGTGACTGGAGTTCAGACGTGTGCTCTTCCGATCTAATGAACACAGGAACCAACTAAAACATCATCCTCAATAATAATCCCAGCTCCATTTTCTCTCGGGTCTGCAAAAAGCATAGATCCAGGTCTGATTACTACTCTTCTCCCGATTTTAATTTTGGAGCAAGCAATCTCGTATGCTCCAGGTCTGAATTCGGCTGAATCAGCAAACTCGGCGAATTTCTTTTTACATAGCTGAATGGCTAATGGTTTTAAGTACAGTCGCCAGTGAGTAAAAGGCAGATCAGGCCCAAGCCTGTCAGAGTTAATATCAAAGTGCCTTTTCTGGAAAATATAGTTCAGTAATCCCATATGCTACTCAAATTGAAGTCCAACCCCCATCGATTATAAGATTCTGACCTGTAATATATTTGGCCTCATCTGACAATAAAAACGAAACAGCCGGCGCAATGTCTTCAGGATTTCCCATCCTTTTCATAGGAACTTTCTCCTCATATTTTTTTACAAAGGATAGGGGTTGATTATCGAAGATCCCTCCGGGTGATACACAATTTATACGGATATTATCTTTCCCATAGTAGGACGCAAGGTAACGAGTAAAATTAATAATCCCTCCCTTAATCGCAGCATAAGCAGCAGGTGAGGTACCCCCGTAATCTTCATATAAAGTGAAATCATTGCCAACAACTCCGTAGATTGAAGCAATGTTTACAATTGAACCTTTCTTTTGCTTATGCATGTATCTTAATGCCTTTTGACAGACAATAAAACAACTATTCATCTGCATATCAACATTCAACCGCCATGATGCCGGATTTATACTTTCAAATTTAGTGCCCCAGTCTGGCGTCCTCGGGTACGCACAATTAACGAGGCCGTCAATTCGTCCATATTTGCATATGATGCTTTCAATGGCATTATTTATAGACTTATCATCCGTTATATCAGCTTTGAAAGACCCTCTTTCTAAATCGGTTTCAGCATTCAGATCAACATTTACATAGAACCCTCCTTTATTTTGGATGTTCTCTAATATTGCCCTCCCAATTAGTCCGGAACCACCCGTTACTACAACAATCTTATCCTTAAGAGTCATTGGAGACAAATTTTTAAAACCTCATGCGCCTCACCTATAGAATTAATTATTTTCTGATCCTTATTTCCCTTTAAAATGCTATTTATGAAATATTCCATCTGGGATAAATAAGTATCTTTTATTCTTCGATCAGAAGCATAAACGGTGGAATCACCCAAAGATATGGTATTATTAAGCAGGTCCACCAGGTATGTTCCTTGATCACACACAAGTTCTATGGTGCGCTTCGGATCTCTCCTGAAGTAGTTCAACAATATACTTACCGAAAACTTTCCATAAGTAAGAAGATAATTTGCGTAGTCGGGTGCAAGTATGTCAAGTGACGACTCGGAGCTTTTAAAAGATCTTACTGAAAGAGGATTACCGAAAAGCCAATACGTAAAATCAATTTCATGAATAAGATCCAGGTGTACTCCCCCCCCCCTGGCTGGATCTACACTATAAGATCGCCGATAATCCACCCCAGGCCTCCAATCTGGCAGATATGAGCCACAATAGATATTTACCTCATTAATAGTTAAATCTTTTATTAATATATTTTTTAAATATACCAGAGAATCCAAAAATCTTAGATTACATGCTACATAGGTCTTAATTCCCATGGTGATCACCTTGTTGATAACATCAAAATGATCTAAAGTGTCAGAAAGAGGCTTTTCAATAAATAGAGGGCAATTAAATGCTAAAAGTGACCTAATTGTTTCAATATGCTTAAAAGTAGGGTTGGATATAATTGCAAAATCATATGGACCAAGGGCTTGCGCTTCAATAACAGTTAAAACAGAATACACCTCTTCTTTCCCTTGTGTACTTAATCCACTTCGCAAGGCTATGATTTCAGCATCAGGCTCTATTCTAAGTAGGGCCTGATAGTGCTTCCTGGCAATTGATCCAAAACCAACAATTAAAACTTTCATGGCCAGGTAAAGTCAAGTTTTTTGTTATCAATTAAATACGCC
>CALBTS010000359.1 GCA_937968035.1 uncultured Methanomethylovorans sp. | reverse complement strand
GGCGACCACCGTGATCTACACTCTTTCCCTACACGACGCTCTTCCGATCTCCTTAACCCTCCAAACGTTTCTTTTCAACCCTAACGGCCCCTTTCATCAGATGCCTCATGTCGTCTGCCACCTTCCTATCAACTACCTTAGAATAAATCTGGGTAGTCTTGAGGTCAGCATGGCCAAGCATTTTTGAAACGGTTTCGATTGGGACACCAGAAGATAACGTTATCGTAGTGGCGAATGTATGCCGTGCAAGATGCGTTGTCAATCTCTTTGTAATTCCACAAAGGTCGCCTATCTCCTTCAGATAGGCATTCATTTTTTGATTGCTCGAAACAGGTAAAAGCTTTCCCATTACCAAGCACCATGGATCATTCGCATATTTTGTCAGGATAGCCTCAGCCCTTGGTAATAACGGTATACTTGATCTGCCACCAGTCTTCTTTCTTTTTATTACAATCCAACGCCCTCCGTCAATGCCTGTCTGAATGTCATCCGCCGTTAGATCAAGCAGATCCGTATGTGCCAATCCTGTATAAACTTGAAAGATGAAACAGTCTCTTACACGACCCAATCGATTTAATGTGAACTCCTTCTTATAAATATTTTCAATTTCCTCCTGTGTCAGATACCCCCTGTACGTTTCTCTATAACCAACATTTATTTCCCTGAAAGGATCTTCAGGAAGCCATCTGTTGATTATTGCTACATGAATTACTCTCTTAATGATCTTTATATTTTTTACAACAGTGTTATGCTGAAGTCCTTTTGTGCCTTTTAAAAAAGTATTATAAGACTCAATGAATCTGGCATCTAGATCCCTTAGACGTATATCGTTCGTATAGTAAATCTTATCTAGATATTCCTCAAGACTATTAAGAACCACTTCATACCTGAGAACAGTCTTTTCTGAGTAATCAGTCCCTATCAGCTTTCTCATTTCAGCCAGGTGATGTTTGAATGCATCCATCAGGGTAACATTATCAACTTTTCTCCCCCTAAGTTCGTCAACTATTTCATAGGCTGTCAGTAACTTTTCACCTGTGTCAATCCTGAGAAAGCAATTGTCAACTTTGGACTGGAGGGCAATCAGTGCAGTATTTATAATTCTGGCTTGTTCTGAGCGTCCAGAAGCTCGTCCCAGGCTTTTATCCCAATCATCGGTAGAAACTCTTCTATTTGAGGATATTTCAGCCCGCGTTCCGTTAACTGTGATCCGTAAATAAATTGGTGATAGTCCTTTTTTGTTGACTTTTTCTGACTTCAGATAATAACGTGTTGAAATTCTATTTTTCATGTCTGTTTAATTTTATGTTTAAAAAGCCTCGATTCATACTTAAATATGATCGAAAATCGTACCCTTATTAGTGCAGTTTGCTGCAAATAAGTGCATAATAAACAGACTGTTATAAGAATAATCGACACCCCCCTGGCGTTTTCATAATGGGTGTCGAATTATACCCCTCTATTAAGGAGTTCTGGCGAACATAATGAGTGCCTGATAAAAGACAAACCGCTCAAAATCATTGATTTCAAGCGGTTATAAACATTATGAGATAGTTCTCTGTTGACCCACAGGGGCTCGAACCCCGACTCTTCTGAACCAAAATCAGAC
>CALBTS010000358.1 GCA_937968035.1 uncultured Methanomethylovorans sp. | reverse complement strand
AGAAACTCAAAGGGTCTCCAAGATCACCTTTGTATTCACTGCGGATAGGGGAATACCGTGTAATAATGAGCATTGATGGCGACAAACTGATCATCTTTGTTATTGAGATCGGTCACAGAAGTGTGATCTACCGGAAACGCTGAGATCGATCCTGAGTTATATATTGATAAAAAGAAAGGAACATCTGCAGATCGATATTATAACAGCAGTGATGAAAATCAATGACAAGGGTATAAGCACCGTGTCCAGGGGAAAGGTGATTTTACTTTTTCTTAAGTCCGGGAGGGTCATCTTGAATAATAGCCTATGTAAGTTCGAGATCAACTCTGAAGTTGTATATCTTCCGGAAAATCATCTCTGATCTTGTGTTTCTGAAGTCTTCGATCATCTTTGACCCAAATGCTGGCTTTATTGAACTAAAAAACTGGATCACCAGACAGATAAGAAAAACCAATAGACTCCTGTCTGGATAATTGTCAGAGGCACCCCTATCCTGAAGAACTCCATGAAAGTAAGCCTGATATTGCCTTTTTTCTCAGCATTATGAATAATGATCACATTACTTGCTGCACCCAGGACAGAGAGATTGCCTGCAATGGTACTGCCTGCTGCAAGTGCCAATAATCCGCCGGTGTCCACCGAAGCATGGGACAGTATGGGTAAGTACAGGGCCACAAGGGGCACATTAGAGATGAACTGGCTCAGGATGACACTTACACTTAACACCATGGGGATCGAGATAACACTTTGTTGCGTATCTGTAAGAAAACCCTGGAAAAATCCTGAGTCCCACACACTTTCCATGAGTATGAACATAGCCGCAAAAAAAACCAAGGTGTGCCAGTCCATTCTTTTGACCAGTTCATATCTGCGGCCATTGAGAACAAGCACCGGGATAGCAGCTATAAGGGCAATGTACGTCAGCCTGAAGTCAAAGGGAATGGTCAGCAGCTGCAAGAGGATCTTTGCACTCACCAGCAATACGAACAAGACAAGTGAGAGCCGGGACAAGCTGGCGAGTTTAGGATCGCTTATCTGAGGCAGTGAATGGTTCAGGACAGCTGTAGAAAAATGTTCCCTGAAGAAGAACTTGAGCACAAGGTATGCAGCTATCAGGTTAACTATGGTGGGCAGCACCAGGTATTGTGCAAAGACCACAAATGGGCCTTCGATTTTTCCGTTCAATGCTATCAGGAGATTCTGAGGATTGCCTATAGGGCTTGCAACACTGCCAGTAGTTACTGCAAAAGCAAGTGCGAGCAGGAGCACCTTTGGATCGATCTGATGTTGCCTTGCAAGCAAGAGCACTACGGGAGTACCGATTATTGCCAGTGTATCGTTCATGAGGAAAGCTGATGCGAACCCCATCCCAAAAAGCACGTACAGAATGATGGCGTCCATGTTCTTTGCAGCCTTAAAGAAATTATAGGAAACCAGGGAGAGATAACCACTGGTCTCCAGGGCCTGTCCGATGGCGAACACCCCAAAGAGGAATAACATCACGTCCAAATTGATAGCTGCTATTGCCTCTGGAATGGAGATCTGGCCTGTAAGCAATACAGCAAGGGCTCCAAGACCCATTATCTGCCACAGGTCAAGCCTGATATTGCCTATCTGTCGGGTGATCGTTAAAAGAAAAACAAGACAAAGGACGACAACAGGAATTATCATTGCATCAATAGAATATGCGATAATAAATATAATTATTGGTAGTTGCAATGTAGCCTGTCAGGAAGAACATAGTTGTCCAGCAGCCCTTACGATGCATCTGCTTTTTGTATCACTATGATCCCCAGATAACCATCCACTGTTATCATATCACCAGTATTTATGATATCGGTGGCATCTGGTATGCCGGTGACACATGGTATGCCGTACTCCCTGGCTATGATCGCCCCGTGGATGAGCATGCCCCCTCTGCGTTCCACTATACCCGATGCAAGAGGCACCACGAATGTCATGGATGGCTCTATGGCATCGCATATCAGGACCTCTCCTTGCTGCATTTTGAAAAGGTCACCACGGGAACGTATGACCCTGGCCATACCTGATACTATCCCTTTACTTGCAGGCTGGCCCTGGATCTGTCTTATATGCACCCTGGACCGGACCTCCCCGGCAGGAATTTCAGAGCTCCTTTTCTCAGGAACATGTTCTTCATCAATAAGTGCAGCCATGATCTCTTCTGGTTCGATCTCCCAGTCTATTCCCTTTGACCTCAGACGGACAAGACCCTCGTGCAATGCGTGTTTAAGTTGTCCCTCTATACGGTCCAGGTAAATATTATCGTCATCACGCATACGGTAACTTATCCTTGCAAGCTCAAGCAGTTCTGCTGCTTTCTTTTTTTCCTCTCCTTCAAACATATTAAAAAAATTGCTCTCCAGGAAAACCACATCTGTCTTTCCTGATCTGCCAGGGACTGCAGCAATATCGTCAATGTGGCCTAAAAGTTCCTTCAAACCTGCAAGATCTGCTTCATCATCTCCGGTACCCCATCTGGTAAGATATGAACTCAATAGTTTACCGAATTCGCTGTTCACGTCTTCCGGAAGTCTGGATGAGGGGCTTTGCATCAGATCTGCCAGTTCTGCCAGTTCCCTGTTGCGTCTGAGGCTCATGAGGTCCTCTCCTTTCATCAGTTCCATGAACTCGTAAGGATCTTCCGGTTTTATGACATCATTATACACCTGACCGAAAAGTCGCATGCCATGAGCAAAAGGAATGAAATGTTCCCAATAGACACCTTTCCACTTGTTAAAAATATCCTGCCTGTTCTTTATCTCAGCTGCAAGCTCCACATCTTTCAATGCTATCAGATCGAACCCTTCCAGTTCTTCGGCAGTTCTGACCATTGCAGGCACTAGTTCCTGTTCTATCTGTTTTTTGAGTTGCTGAAGATTGGAGAGAGAACGTGTGAGGGATAGATACCATTGCCTGTTGCTGTCCTTATCGACGAAGGTTGTGACAGGCCTTGCCTGTAGCAGGAACAAAGTATCAGCCCTTATCGTCCATTCTATATCCTGTGCAGAGCCGAACATCTGTTCTATCTGAAGTCCCATGGCACACACGTCACGAACCTCATCACCTGTCAATGGAGGCGAAGATCTCTTGATCTCTGGCAAAGGGCCGAGATGTGTGCCTTTATTATCTGATAGCACTGCCATATCCCTTGCAGGTGGTGCTCTGTGCTCTTTCATGTTGCCTGAGGTTCTCTCGATGGTCCACCTGTCCGGCTCCACCTCGCCGTCCACAAGTCCCTTATTGAGCCCGTGTACTGCCTCGACTATTATTTCTCGGGGGTCTTGCGGGCTTGCAGTGAACATTATCCCTGACCTTTCTCCGCTAACCAGTTCCTGCACGATCACAGCCATGGAACTTTGCTCGATATCAAGGCCCAGCTCTCTCCTGTACATAAGGGCTGCATCGGACCATAGGGAAGCCCAGACCAGTTTCACATGCTCCAGCAGGGAGTTTGCTCCACGTATGTTCACATAGGATGCATGCAGGCCTGCAAAAGATGTATTTGCCGAATCTTCTCCTTTCGCCGATGACCTGACAACAAGAGCCGAGGCCCCGCAGGTTTCCTTTGTTCCTGAGATGATCAGCTGGCCGAGTTCCGGAGGCATGGTCGCCCTGCTGAACATGTTCCTTATACGCAGGGATGTGTCCCATATCTCTTCCCAGCGCATCTCATCAAAGCTCTTGCGTGTAAATTCCAGGGCTATTCTGCCTCTTAGACCGTTACTGTCCACGAATCTGTCGTACGCTGCTGTTGTAAGTACCAGGAAATCCGGAACCCTGAGGCCCGAAGAGTACATTTTCCATAAAGCAGATGCCTTTCCGCCGATAAGGGCCTTATGGCCTTCATCGATCTCTTTCCGGAGCAACAGCAACGGATACATTACATATCAAGCTCCACCACATTCTGAAAATCTCTTACTATTATGTACTTTTCCACATCCATGCACATAAGTGCTGATGAAGGTGAACTGAAGAACTCCTGCAGATATGGATGCTTATGCAGGTATATATCCCCCAGATGAGGGTAGCTCTCACGGTCTACCTCTCTTACCCTGCCTGTGACGTTGATAGCCACTGCATCTCTGAAATCAATAAAACTGTTCGACCTGTTGTCAATAAGCAGGGAAGCCCTGTTATCGGAGATCAGATAAAGATATTTACGTGTGGACCTTGTGGTCACAAAAAGCAGCTTTTTCAGATCTTCGGTGGCTGCAAAGGCCACAAGGTTCGTATAAGGATAGTCCGGAGCTTTTGTGGCAAGTACAGCAAGAAGTTCTGCCGCCATAATGGAACCGACCTGGTCCTCAATCTCTTTTTCATGCTCATGCATGCATTTCTTCCTCCACTATTATTATTTGTGATACATTGCATATTTTAATATTGGAACACTGGATTATAATAGAACGGAGGGATCGTATGAAACTCAAAGATACGCTGACCCGGGAGAACGTGGGCGGATATGATCTGCTGTTTAGAGCATTGCTGGGCTCGATAGCAATTGTGATACTTGCCATGGACCTTGTAGAACCCGGACCATGGAAATGGGTTACAGCTCTCATTGCATTCACGGGCCTGTTCACCGGTATGACAAGACACTGCACACCTTATGTGCTTATGGGGTTCAGCACAGCTGAGAAAAAGAACTAGACCGGGTGTTCATCATCGATCATCCTGTGTCCTCTTTTTAAAAGGTTCCATCTTAAAGGACAGCAGGAAAACGCCGAAGATCATAGCGCCTGCTATGAGGAAGGTACCTGCATCAAGGAAAGAGAACATAAAGCCTCCTGCTATAAGCCCTATGATGCTGGCAAGACCGATGAAACTGGTAGATACTCCCTGTACAGCTCCTTGATATTCCTTTTTAGTTGTTTTGGAAAGTGTGGACATCAGTGAAGGCCACATAAACCCGTTCCCCACTGCAAAGAAAACCAATGCACAGTATGTGATAAGATCAGTACCGAAAAAAAGCAGCAAGAAATGGATGCATAGAACGAAGCTGCCAAAAGTGAACAGTGAAGCATCGGAATATCTTTTACTGGCCCAGGAGAGCACAGGCCCTTCAACAACAACAAGCAGCAGGCTGAGCGCAGAAAAATACAGGCCAAGGGTAGCTGCATTCCATGTGAGGTTGTTTGCGGCATGTACGGGAAAGGCAGTATAGAAAATATTGTAACCGAGGAAAATAAGGAAATATATGAGTAAAAGGCTGAAAATGCCTTGCATCCTTATCACTTCCAGAAAGCCAGGCTTATCTGAGATATTTGAAGTTCCGGCCTGCATCTGCGTGTGTTGCGCTTCATCACCCTGGGCATGAGGGTCATGCAAGCCATGTGTCCTGGGTTCGGGCACAAGAAAAGCTATCATCAATATTCCTGCGAACGATATCAGGACTGCAGCGATCACAGGCAGGATCTCACCGTACACTGTAACGCTCAGTATGCCTGCAAGCGCTGGTCCGAATATGAATCCCAGGTTCGTTGAAACCGAAAGCTTACCATATACACTGCTCCTGTCCTTGTCCTCAGTGATGTCAGCAAGATAGGCATTGGCAACGGACACATTCCCTCCTGTCAGGCCGTCAAAGGCCCTGGCTATAAAAATAAGCAGCAGGGGCAGGGTGAGGACAAAACTTCCCAGCATGCCAGACCTCACATCGACTATCCTGGTAACGGGAATGAGCATAGCTGCCAGAAAAATGACCCAGGAAATAAAGGTGCCTACCTGGCTCAGGAACAGGACCTTTTTCCGCCCATATATATCTGACCATCTTCCAAGCAACGGTCCTCCCACTAGCTGAAAGACAGGGTACATTGACGCGGCAAGGCCATAGATGATAGCATTGCCTCCGAATCGTTCGACAAGGAATATCAGAAAGGGAAGAACAAGGCTCAGACCCAGGGTGCCTATGAAGTTCACAGCAAGCATGGGATAGATCGAGATCCTTGGTTCCGGCATCGCTGCATATATGTAACGTGGTGATATTAGAAATTTTGCAGATGGTACATAAGAAACTCATTTATGGTATACCTCATCATTCATAGGCATGGAAGAACTGTATTGTATAGACTGTTATCTCAGGGAGTTCGATGCCGTAGTTGAAGATGTGGTCGATGAAAGATATGTGGTGCTGGACAGGACAGCTTTCTACCCTGAAGCTGGCGGCCAGCCCCATGACACGGGTTTTCTGTATTGCGCCGGCAAAGCATATCCTGTTACTGGTGTGAGGAAAGCGGATGGAAGAGTATACCATGAGATCGGAGCAGGCGGACTAAAAGAGGGAGATGCTATCCGGGGGGTTATCGACTGGGACAGGAGATATCTGCTCATGCGTTACCACTCAGCATGTCATATCCTGAGCGCCATCATACATAGCGAGACAGGTGCTAAGATCAGCGGTAACCAGTTATCAGAGGACAAGACACGTGTGGATTTCTCCCTGGAGGAGTTCGACAGGGAACAACTAAAAGCCTATGAGGCAAAGGTCAACGATGTTATAGACAGGAATATTCCTGTCACCATTGAAACAATGGACCGTGAAGAAGCCTTCAGGATACCTTCGGTGGTAAAACTTAAAGATGCTTTTCCTCCGGAAGTCCTTTGCATAAGAGTGATCACTATCCCTGGCATAGACAGGCAGGCCTGCGGGGGAACACATGTTGCCAGTACCGGGGAAATACCTCATATAGAGGTATTCAAGGCCGAGAACAAAGGTAAGAACAACAGGCGTGTCTATTTCCGTTTCAGAGAATAGTGCTGGTCCGGGCACACACGTGCAGATATGGGCCAGATGCGAACCTTCTGGAAGGAAGATATATGTATGTACAATATCTTTTCTGCTGTATTGCTGCAATAACAACTGCTAAATATACTTGCATGGTAGTTAGAGTTGGACTTAACATACTGCAAACAGGTGGAAATTGGCTTAAGTCGCCATGACCATATCACCCATTTACAGGAGACATACAGATGAAGATATTAGTCAGTGATCCATTATCCGAGGAAGGCTTGGCAATGCTCCAGAAACATTTTGATGTAGATGTTATCACGGGCTTGTCCGAAAGCGAGCTGTCAGCTAAGATAGTCAATTATGATGCCCTTGTCATCCGCAGTGGAACACAGGTGACGAGAAAAGTTATCGAGGCTACCAGGAATCTTAAGATCATAGGCCGGGCAGGAGTGGGTGTTGACAACGTAGATGTCGAAGCAGCTACTGAAAAAGGCATAATCGTTACCAATGCGCCTGAAGGAAATATGCTTTCCGCTGCCGAGCACACAATTGCCATGATGATGTCCATGGCAAGGAACATACCGCAGGCAAACGCTTCAATGAAGGCTGGAAAATGGGAACGTAAGAATTTCATGGGTGTGGAGGTCAACGGCAAGGTGCTTGGGGTTATCGGTCTGGGACGCATCGGAGCAGAAGTTGCTAAAAGGGCGCAGGGCCTCAATATGACCATAATGGGATACGATCCTTACATTTCAAAAGAGAAAGCACAGGAGCTTGGAATAAAACTGGCCACAGTAAAGGAAATAGCAGAAAATGCCGACTTTATCACAGTGCATACACCACTTACGAAAGAGACCAGGAACATCCTCGATACTGAAGAGTTCAACGTCATGAAGAGAACTGCGAGGGTCATCAATTGTGCCCGTGGAGGCATCATCAATGAAGAGGCCCTTGCTGAGGCGCTCAAGAGCGAAAGGATCACGGGAGCGGCACTTGATGTTTTCATCAATGAACCTCCTAAGGGCAGTCCTCTGCTGGAGTGTGACAATCTTATCATGACCCCGCACCTGGGAGCATCCACCGAGGAAGCACAGGTAAATGTGGCTATCACTATCGCGGAAGAAGTAATTTCAGTGCTGACCGGAGGAACTGCAAAGAACGCTATCAACATACCTTCTGTTAAACCGGAGGTCATGAGGGTTCTTGCACCTTACATCGGTCTTGCCGAGACCATGGCGGATGTCTGCGCTCAGCTGCTTGGCACAAGCTACGAGAAAGTGGAGATATCATATAACGGGGAGATAGCTGAAAAGGACACCAGGCCAGTTACGGTTGCCGCTTTGAAGGGAATGCTGCAGAATGCCCTGGGTTCCAGCGTGAACTATGTGAACGCTCCTGCACTTGCAAGGTCAAGGAAGATAGAAGTGATAGAGAGCAAATCCGAAACTTCCGGAGAAAGGGCCTCTGAGATCCAGATCAAACTAAGCAATAATGGGGAATCAGTATCCGTTGCCGGAACTATGATAGGGGACGAAGCCCGGATCATTGGAATTGACGGAGAACGTGTGGATATAGTCCCATCCGGTTATATGATCGTTGCAAAGCACATCAACAGGCCCAACGTGATAGGACCGTGCTGCATGGTGCTTGGAAAGAACAATATCAACATATCCGGCATGCAGGTTGGCAGAGCGGCGATCGGGGGAGTCACTATCATGACCCTTAACGTAGATTCCGAAGTCTCTCCTGCCATTCTGGAAGAAATGCGTAGCGTGGATGGGATACTTACGGCAAAGCTTGTTAAGCTCTGAAAGCCATACATATCTCAAGGATATAAATTTGGTAATATGGCCTATTCCAGGTCCGGACCATGAGAAAGCGCATATATCATAAGTTCCCGCATAGGGAGATCGAGTTCGAACAGAAGTACCGGTATCACTCGGATCTCCCCTATCTTGTAAAAGTGATGGCGAACATGGATGGGAAATTCGGGATGTTCGTCACCGAATCTGTAGTGCAGAGAGGGCACCGGATCCAGGCAAAAAGGGAGATCAGTGTGGAGATCGTGCGTAATGGAGTGGACTTTGAGCCCCTTAACTACAAGAATGTGGATCAGATGATCGACACTATCGAAAAGGAGGGTATGATAGATTTCAAGGTGGTCCTTAGTTACAGTTACCTGGATGGGAAATATAATCGCGTGCCTTTCAGAGGCGATACTTATCTTGTGCGTGCCCTGCTTGAGAACGAAGTGCTCGTACTGCAGATACACAGGATAGAAGGGCCCGGCAGGACCGAAGCCGGGAGGGTTGCAGACACCATCATAGAGGAGATCAGGCGCGGATCCTGATGGATGATTTCCTGTACGTTGTGGCAGCACCCTTCAAACAGCATGCTGCAAAATTCATTTCTATAAGGGATTTTGAGTTTGCCCTTTCTTTCGGCCTGAAATGGATGTCACCTGAAAATGCCTCAAAGGTGAGGGATAAGGCTCTTAGCCTGCGCTTATTAGAGATAAATGATAATAAGCTGGTTCCTACGTTCGATATAGGAAAAGTGGAAATACCGCGTGGTTTTCGTCCTTCTGAAAGAATATTTCATGAAAGGCCTCTCATAGAGCAGATCATGGCAATGATAGCTGCCTGTTCCGGAATGGAGAACAGGAATGTGGCTGCTCTGATCAGCAGAAAACAGGAAAGTCTGGGAGATATGGTCGATATAGAGGTTGCCGCACTTGTAGTAGCTAAGGAGATAGGATGCGACATAAGCAATATCTACCCTAAAGTGTTGGCGGAGATGTTCCCAAACATGGAGTGAACCACACAATCTTTATGTACTAGTAATAGTATTCAAGAGTCAGATGTCCTTATGGACATGGAATACCCTGAAGAACACTCATGGATGTTCGAACGCGGTTTAGCGCGTGAGTAAGGTCCGGATGATCTTGCGGAGGGACATTATGGGAAATAAGACACAAAGAAAAGTTACAAGAAAGACCAATCCCAGAATACCTGAACTTATCTCCACTCTCAAGGAAGAGTCGCGGAATAATGATGTTCTGATCTGGAGAGATATTGCAAAGAGACTTGAGAAACCCAGTCGTAAGTATGCTCAGGTCAATCTCAGTAAGATCAACAGATATGCCAAGGAAGGAGAGGTTGTCCTGATACCCGGTAAAGTACTGGGTGCCGGTGAGCTGAAGACCTCGGTCACAATTGCTGCACTTGATTTCAGTGGCACTGCCATTGACAAGATCAATGAGATCGGTGGCAAATACCTGACGATCGAGCAGATCCTTGAAGAGAACCCCAGCGGATCAAAGATCAGGATACTGCAGTAAGAGGTGTTGAAGATGACAATAATCGATGCCAATGGGCTTATTCTGGGAAGACTTGCAAGTGATGTGGCAAAGAGGCTGCTTGCAGGAGAAAAAATAGATATCGTTAATGCTGAAAAGGCAGTGATCTCCGGTTCCAGGCTTGATACCATAGCAGAATACAGGAATAAAATAGCTATAGGTTCAACCGAATTTGGTCCTCATTTCCCTAAAAGACCAGACCGTATTCTGAAAAGGACAGTAAGGGGAATGGTGCCTTACAGGAGAGCAAGAGGACGTGATGCAATGGCTCGTCTTAAAGTGCATGTAGGCGTTCCGCTCGAGCTCAAGGACAAGGAAATGATACAGGTTGCCGAAGCAAGTATGAAAAGGCTCAGTTCTAACAAGTATATTAGACTTGGGGACGTGAGCACAAAGATGGGCGGCCAGTTCTAAGGAGGATCATCATGTCAAACAAAGTAGTCAATTCATCAGGTAAGAACAAGACCGCAATTGCCCGCGCCACTATCAAAAAAGGAGCCGGCAGAACTCGTATTAACAAGAAGCCCGTTGAGATATATGAGCCTGAATTCGTAAAGATGAAGATATATGAATCCCTGATGCTTGCAGGAGATGTTGCAGAGGGAATAGACATCGATGTTAAGGTAAGCGGCGGAGGCATTATAGGACAGGCCAATGCCATAAGGACAGCTATCGCAAGAGGTATAGTGGAATGGGCCAATGATACCAACCTGCGTGATGCGTATATGGCATATGACCGCAACCTTCTTGTAAACGATTCCAGGCAGAAAGAAACCAAGAAATTTGGTGGGCCTGGTGCACGTGCTAAGTATCAGAAATCATACAGGTAAGGCATATATAGATGATACCAGTCCGTTGTTTCAGTTGTGGTAAAGTGATCTCAAGCAGCTGGGATGAATACAAAAGGAGAACTAAAGATGGCGAAGATCCTGCCCGGGTCATGGATGACCTGGGTATCACACGTTACTGCTGCCGTCGGATACTCCTGTCCCACGTGGAGCTTGTAGATACACTGGCACCATATCAGTAAGGGACCGTAGGGTAGCCTGGACCATCCTTCGGCGTTCGGGACGTACTTTTAAGTACGCGGATCACGCCGGAACCTGAGTTCAAATCTCAGCGGTCCCATTCCCTTACTCTTACTGTAATTAGTATAGACTGGCCTGTAAGAACAGATATGTGACCACATTCGGAGGGATTCCGGATAAAACTATCTCAGGTATGGAAAGAACACGCACTGATATAAGCGTTACTTATGCAGCTTTTAGTTGACGATACCTGACATTATATCCTAATGATCACGTTCTATCATTCCTTAAGGTGATTTTTTGAGCACAGAACATTATACTAGATATGAGCGAGCAAGGATTATCGGTGCCAGATCCCTGCAGATCTCTATGGGCGCACCCGTTCTGATCGATGATCCAAGTACTCAATCTCTGTATATAGCAAAGAAAGAACTAGAGCTTGGGGTTATCCCAATTACTGTTAAAAGGGACTATAAATTCAAGGTGATCCAATGACCACAGAAGAAATACGCGTTACTGATAATGCAGATATACAAACGGATAGTGATGATAAACTATTGGACGTCAGTGCAGATGCAGAGAAATCCACTTCACTTGTTCCTATAGATGAATATCTGGCAGCCGGTGTACATATTGGTACCCAGCAGAAGACAGAGAACATGATGAAGTTCGTATACAGAGTAAGAACTGACGGACTCTATGTACTGGACATCCAGTCAACTGACGAAAGGATAAAACTGGTGGCAACCTTCCTGTCAAAATATGAACCATCCAGGATACTTGTAGTTTCTGCAAGGCAATATGGTCAGTACCCGGCAATGAAGTTCGCAAAAGCTCTCGGTGCCAGGTCAATGGTCGGGCGCTTCATTCCGGGAACACTTACAAATCCGACAGTAGAGGCATTCTTTGAGCCCGATGTGATCATAGTCACAGACCCCGCAGGAGACGCACAGGTAATTAAGGAAGCTGTGAACATTGGGATCCCCGTGGTGGCACTTTGTGACACGAACAACATGACTTCCAACGTGGACCTGGTCATACCGACCAACAACAAAGGAAGAAAGGCCCTCTCACTCATCTACTGGTTGCTTGCAAGAGAGATTTCAAAGACCAATGGTACATACTTCAATTACCAATTCGAGGATTTCGAAGCCGGTATTTGAAAGGCCTTCCTTTGGAAGCATACTACATATACAATGTACCCCTTATATGTACATGGGGTGACGTAGTATGAGACAGGCTATAGTTGCGGGAAAATTCTATCCGGCGAATCCGGGGGCTTTGAGGAAAGAGTTAGATGATTGCTTCAAAGGCACCACGATCGATCCAAGGTCCGGCATAAAGGGTATTGTGGTACCCCATGCCGGCTATATCTACTCCGGAAGGGTCGCAGCTCGCTCGTATGCCGTACTGCCAGTGGCCGAAACCTATGTAGTGTTCGGCCCAAATCATACTGGCTATGGCTCGCCGATAGCTCTTTCAACAGAAACATGGTCTACCCCTCTGGGACAAGTAGAAACGGACCATGAACTGGCGGAAAAGCTTGCCGGCAGTATGATCGATCAAGATGAGCTTGCTCATCGATTCGAGCATTCGGTCGAGGTCCAGATACCTTTTCTCCAGTACCGTTTTAAGCATGACTTCAGGATACTGCCTATATGTATGGGAATGCAGGACGAAGAAACAGCCATTGAGGTTGGTGTGGAAATTGCCAGGGCTATCGCAGATATTGGCAGGAAGGCTGTTATGATCGCATCAAGCGACTTCACGCATTACCAGCCTGCGCATGTGGCAGAGAGCAATGACAGGTACCTGATAAAGGCTATTTTGGACATGAACGTAGATGATCTTTACAGCAGGCTGTACGCAAAGGATATATCGGCATGCGGTTATGGACCTATTGCAGCAACCATCACTGCTGCCAGGGAACTCGGAGCAAGCAAAGCAGACCTTCTTAAGTATGCAACCAGCGGAGAAGTAACAGGTGATGATTCCGGTGTAGTGGGATACGCCTCTATAATATTAGAATGAGTCGGATACGATGCAAACGATAACATGTTCTGCTCCCGGAAAAATATACCTGTTCGGTGAACATGCGGTAGTTTACGGGGAAAGCGCAATATGTTGCGCTGTAGACCTGCGCACTCAGGTACGAGCCAGTTTAAGCGATACCATACGGATCAGTTCGGTGCTGGGTGATACAGGGCTTGATCATGACAGGTACCCCTACGTATCATCTGTGATAGAGAAAATGTCCGAGATGGCGGACATCAAAGGTATAAAGCTGCGCATTGACTCCGATATACCGGTTGGTTCAGGCCTGGGTTCATCTGCAGCCGTGACAATTGCCACTATCCAGGCATTGAACCTGTTGTTCGGATGTGGTCTGGGACCAGAGGATATTGCCACTCTGGGACACAGTATCGAAAGAAAGATACAGGGTGCTGCCAGCCCAACCGATACCTACGTCAGCACCATGGGCGGAGTTGTGATAGTGCCTGTGAAAAAGAAGCTTAATATCATTGATTGCGGTATTGTGATAGGCAACACAGGAAAATTTTCTTCCACAAGGCAACTGGTATCTAATGTTGCATTACTTAAGAAAAATTATCCACAGATCATCGATCCCATCCTTTCCACCATTGGAAGGATATCGATCACCGGAGAGGAACTGGTCATAAAACAGGAATATGGATCGATAGGGGAACTCATGAACATTAACCAGGGACTTCTTGATGCTATCGGTGTCAGCAGTCCGGAGCTTGCAGATCTTATATATGCAGCTCGCAGCGCGGGCGCATACAGCGCAAAGATAACAGGTGCAGGAGGTGGAGGGTGTATGGTAGCACTAACTCACCTTTCTGGTGTGGAAGATGTGGCTTCGGCAATAACAAGGGCCGGAGGAGAGGCCATCATAACCAGAATAACTGAACATGGAGTAAGAGTGGAGCATTGATATGGTTTCGTCGGAAAGTCTAACCATGCTTAAGATCGGCGGGAGTGTCATTACTGACAAACGAGCTGACGATGGTGTGGTCAGAGTAAATGAGATACGTAGAATAGCTCAGGAAATATCCGGTTTCAAGGGAAAGCTCATAATTGTGCACGGAGCAGGTTCTTTTGGTCATCCTCAGGCAAAAAAGTTCTCCATTAATGAACAGTTCAATGCTACTGGTTCTATCATAACCCATCTTTCAGTGAAAGGGCTCTGCAGTATGGTAGTTGATATACTCAATGAGAATGGCATATGCGCTGTGGGAGTTCATCCAATGTGTTGCATGCTTGCCGATAATGGAAGAATTCAGACCATGTTCCTTGACCAAATATATTGCATGTTGGAACGAGGTATCATCCCGGTCTTGCACGGAGATGTGGTGATGGATAACAGTCTTGGAACATCCGTGATCTCCGGGGACCAGATAGTTCCTTATCTTGCAAAGCAGATGAAAGCAGGTCTTTTAGGTATAGGGAGCGCAACGGAAGGGGTTCTTGACGATAAGGGTTCAACCATCCCTATAATAACACCCAAAAACTTCGAGAATGTAAAAAAGCATATCAGAGGCTCAGAAAACACTGATGTTACAGGAGGCATGCTGGGTAAAGTTCAAGAGATGCTTGAACTCAGTGACAGCAGCTATATAACTTCACATATTTTCGATGCCTCGAAACCTGGTAATATCGAACGTTTTCTAAAAGGCGAGAAAATAGGCACAGCTATAACACATGAACAATATGAATGCAGGTCTTAATATGAGTACATCCCAGAGAAAGATAGAGCATCTCAAGCTATGTTCTTCAAGTCCTGTAGAGTCACGGGTAAAGGGAACTGGTCTGGAAGACGTAATGTTAGTGCATCGGGCCCTTCCGGAATTTGATATAGAGGATATAGACCTTCATACGAATTTTCTGGGAAAGAGCATGAAAGCGCCTTTTCTTATAGCATCTATCACGGGAGGACATCCTGATACAAGACCCATCAACGCTGCTCTTGCACAGGCTGCTGAAGAAATGGGTATCGGTATAGGTGTAGGCAGCCAGAGAGCTGCTATCGAGGACCCGGCCCAGGCAGGATCTTTTTCCATCATGAGGGATGTGGCACCCGATGCTTTTATTTATGGAAATATCGGAGCTGCCCAGATAAAAGAATATGGCATAGAAAAAATAGAAGATCTGGTGGAAATGCTTGATGCAGATGCAATGGCGATACACTTGAATTTCTTGCAGGAAGCAATACAGCCGGAAGGGGATACCGATGCAAGCGGTGCTCTTGATGCTATCAGAGAGATCTGCTCTTTAGACATACCTATCATTGTAAAGGAAACAGGCGCTGGAATTTCCCATGAGGATGCATGGCTGTTGAAAAAAGCAGGCGTTGCTGCCATTGATGTCGGCGGAGCCGGGGGTACAAGCTGGTCTGGAGTAGAAGTATACCGGGCAAGGGACAGAAAGGACGTGATGTCAGAAATGCTTGGTGAACTGTTCTGGGACTTTGGTATCCCCACAGCTGCAAGTGTAGTGGAATGCAATGTATCTTTACCAGTGATAGCCACCGGCGGGATAAGGACAGGTATGGATATCGCCAGATCAATAGCTATCGGTGCCAGTGTGGCCAGTGCTGCACTTCCTTTTGTTGCTCCGGCGCTTGAAAGTAAAGAGATGGTGCTTAAGAGGTTAAAGCTTATGATGAACGAGCTTAAGGTAGCGATGTTCCTCTGCGGATGTCAGGACCTGCACAGATTGCACATAGCACCCACCGTGATCACCGGGTGGACAAGGGAATACCTTGAATTACGCGGATTCAATGTAAAGGAGTTCGCTCTACGCTCTGACCGTAGCGAATTACAGGTCGTATGACAGTCATTTGTAAGGAACAATATATTTAGAATTTGAGGAATTAACATGACAGAAATCGGAATAATAGCAGTTGGCGGCTATAATGAAATGGGCCGCAACATGACTGCCATAAGGGTTGACGAGGATATAATCATCCTGGATATGGGTCTGCGGCTGGACAGGGTGCAGATACATGAAGATGTAGAAATAGATAAGATGCACTCCCTTGAGCTTATTAATATGGGAGCCATACCCGATGATACAATAATGAACGATGTCAACGGGAATGTGCGGGCTATCGTATGCACACATGGTCATCTTGACCACATTGGTGCTATCTCGAAGCTGGCACATCGCTACACTGCACCTATCATAAGTACACCATACACAACAGCGCTGATAAAACATCAGATAGATTCAGAACGCAAATTCGGTGTGAAGAACAATCTTATCTCCATGAAGGCAGGAGAGACCTACGAAATAACAAAAGATGTCTCTGTAGAGTTCATCAATACACAACATAGCATAATAGATACGGTGTTCGTGGTGATCCACACTCCCAAAGGTGCTATTATGTATGCCTGTGATTTCAAACTGGACAGGACACCTACTTTAGGAGAAGCTCCGGATTTCAACAGGCTCAAAGCCCTTGGAGAAGAGGGGGTTATTGCGCTTATTACCGAAAGTACGAATGCCGGACGTTCAGGTAAAGCGCCTTCAGAACAGATAGCACATGACCTTGTAAAGGATGTCCTGCTGGGTACCGAGGAATCGGATGTGGGAATGATAATAACCACCTTTGCTTCTCACATATCACGTTTGAACTCCATTATCTCCTTCGCTGAAGAAATGGGACGTATACCTATATTGCTTGGCAGGTCCATGGACAGGTACATGAGCACAGCTAAAGAACTGGGATACGTTGAGCTCCCGGGGAATGTAGAGATATACGGTCAGCGCCGTGAAGTTGAAAAGGCTCTGGAAAAGGTGATGAGAGAAGGCAAGAACAAATACCTGCCTATTGTTACCGGACATCAGGGAGAGCCCGGTTCCATATTGATACGCATAGCGAACGGTGATCTGCCTTACATGATAGAACCCGGAGATAAGATCATTTTTTCCGCTAATGTGATACCGAATCCCCTCACTCAGGCTAACCGCTATGCTCTGGAAACAAAGCTCAGAATGAAAGGTGCAAGAATATATGATAATGTGCATGTGTCAGGACACGCCTACAGGGAAGATCATTGGGAACTACTGAGGATGGTCAAACCTGAACATGTCATCCCTGCTCACGGGACCATTGAAATGCATTCCGCATATATAGAGATGGCAGAAGATGCAGGCTACGTGCTGGGAGATACGCTCCACCTGTTAAGGAACGGAGAGGAACTATATATAGAGGACTAATACCGCATCAAGTCGAGGTATCATGAACCTGATAGAAGAGATCAAGAAACGGAGTGTGCATGTGGATGAGGGCATACGGGAAATGCTCCCCATTAAACACCCCGAAGAACTATATAAAGCTGCACGATACCTGCCTGATGCAGGCGGAAAAAGGCTTAGGCCTGCAGCCGTCATACTGGCCGCAGAAGCTGTTGGGTCCGATCTTCAGACAGTCCTGCCTGCTGCTGTTGCTGTGGAACTGGTACACAATTTCACTCTGATGCATGATGATATCATGGACAGGGACGATGTACGCAGGGGAATGCCCGCAGCGCATGTAAAATGGGGTGAACCCGGAGCTATCCTTGCAGGAGATACATTATACTCCAGAGCCTTTGAGATCATAACCCGCATGGATAACGATCCCGCACGCATTGTAAAATGCATCGATATCCTGGCAAGGACGTGCACAGAGATATGTGAAGGCCAGTGGCTGGATGTGGAATTCGAGCATAAGGGTGTGGTCTCTGAAAACGAGTACCTCCAAATGGTGGAGAAGAAAACCGCTGTGCTCTATGGAGCTGCATGTAAAATAGGTGCATTGCTTGGAGGTTCCTCCCTTGAAGTGGCTGAACAGATGTACGAATTTGGCCGCATGATAGGTATTGCTTTCCAGATATATGATGACGTGCTGGATATAGTGACCCCTGAAGAAGTGCTGGGCAAAGTAAGGGGAAGCGATATTATGGAAGGGAAAAAAACCCTCATAGCCATTCATGCCCTCAACTCCGGCCTGAAATTGGAAATATTTGGCAAGGGCAAGGCTTCAAAGGGACAGCTGGAAGATGCTATCAGACAGCTTGAAGAAGCCGGTTCTATCGAATATGCGCGAAATGTAGCTCTTTCATACATCCGTGACGGTAAAGCGAAACTCGATGTGCTCGACGGTTCACAGGCAAAAGATATTCTGCTTGCAATAGCAGATTATATGGTAGAGCGATCTTATTGAATCGGGCCATATTACTGGCCCAAAATTTTGTATTTAACCTATTATTTAAAACAGTACCTTAATTAAGCTATAAGTTTAAAAAACTCATGAACAGGGTCGGGAAAGACCCTGTATTACCTTACTTCTTGTTCATTTCTTCTTCCTGGAGTGCTGCGTGGGCTGCTGCCATTCTGGCCACAGGCACACGGAAAGGTGAACAGCTGACGTAATTGAGGCCCACCTTGTGTCCGAAGATCACAGAACTGGGCTCTCCCCCGTGTTCGCCACAAATGCCTATCTTCAGATCACGTCGGGTGGACCGGCCTTTATCGATACCTATTTTTACAAGTTCACCCACACCGCTCTGGTCAAGCACAGCAAAAGGATCGTGTTCCAGTATGGATTGCTCTATATAAGCGGGCAGGAACTTACCTGCATCATCTCTGCTGAAACCGAAGGTCGTCTGTGTGAGGTCGTTCGTACCAAAGGAGAAGAATTCCGCCTCACGAGCTATCTTGTCAGCAGTAAGGGCTGCCCTTGGGAGTTCTATCATGGTACCGATCTTGTAATTTATTTTCACATCTTTGTCTGCCATGACAGCACTTGCTACTTTTACAACCTGCTTCTTAACGATTTGAAGTTCCTTAACATGAGATATGAGAGGGATCATTATCTCTGGCACTATCGTCATGCCTTCCCTGGTAAGTTCACAGGCTGCTTCAATAATGGCCTGCACCTGCATCTCATATATTTCAGGATAGACGACTCCAAGCCTGCATCCTCTGAAACCAAGCATAGGGTTGATCTCTTTGAGGAACTCTATCCTTTCCATAACTTTCTTCACTCTATTGATCTCATGTGCAGGAGCACCTTTGCTCTCAAGCTCCATTAATTTTTCCAGAGCTTCCTCATGGTTAGGGAGGAACTCGTGAAGAGGAGGATCAAGCAAACGGATGGTTACCGGATATCCTTCCATAGCACGGAATATGCCTACAAAATCTTCTCTCTGCATGGGAAGAAGCTTTGCAAGAGCATTCCTTCTTGCGGCTTCGCTTTCAGCCATGATCATTTCCCTCACAACGGGAATACGCTCTTCGCCGAAGAACATGTGCTCCGTGCGGCATAGTCCGATACCCTCGGCACCGAAATCCCTGGCAACAGTGGCATCATAAGGAGTATCAGCATTTGTTCTTACACCCAGGGTTCTCACTTCATCCGCCCATTGCAGCACTGTCCGAAGCTCTCCGCTTACCTCAGGGGTGATCAGGGGGACCTTGCCCACTATAACGTGACCGGTTGAACCATCAATGGAGATATAATCTCCTTCATTGATTGAGCAGGAGCCTGCAGAGAATACTCCTTTCTTTATATCGATGGAGATCTCACCACATCCGGCAACACAGGGTTTTCCCATACCTCTGGCCACTACTGCAGCATGTGATGTCATTCCGCCGCGCACTGTAAGGATACCTTCTGCAGCGTTCATTCCGCCTATATCCTCAGGAGATGTTTCTGCACGTACAAGGATCACCTTTGCACCGGACTCTGCCATCTCTTCAGCATGCTCCGCAGTGAAAACAACCTTACCCACTGCAGCTCCCGGAGATGCTGGTAACCCTGTTGCCACTACCTGCAGGGTCGCCTTGGGATCGATCATCGGATGCAGTAGTTTGTCTATCTGGTTCGGTTCTATCCGTAAAAGCGCGGTCTTCTTATCGATAAGACCTTCAGCGACCATGTCTGCCGCGATCTTTATAGCAGCAGCAGCAGTGCGTTTTCCATTTCTGGTCTGCAGCATGTAGAGTTTGCCCTGCTCAATGGTGAACTCAATATCCTGCATATCGCGGAAATGATTTTCCAGTTTTATATATATCCCTTCAAGTTGTTCAAAGGCAGCAGGCATTGCCTCCTTTAGAGTGGAAATAGGCTTTGGGGTCCTGATACCTGCTACGACATCCTCTCCCTGGGCATTGATGAGATATTCCCCGAAGAAGTGTTTCTCGCCGGTTCCGGGATCCCTTGTGAAGGCAACTCCCGTTCCGGATGTCTCTCCCATGTTCCCATAGACCATTGCCTGTACATTGACCGCTGTACCCCAGTCCATAGGGATGTTGTTCAGTTTACGGTATGTTATGGCACGCTGGTTGTTCCATGACTGGAAGACCGCTTCTATGGCCATCATGAGCTGTTTCCGTGCATCTTGGGGGAACTTTTCTCCCGTTTCCTTTTCAATGATCAGCTTGAATTGTTCCACAAGTTCCTTTAGAGCATTGACATCGAGCTCAGTATCCTGTTTCACACCTAAAGCGTGTTTTTTATCACTCAATGCATGTTCGAACTTATCATGTTCTATGCCGAGAACAACATCTCCGAACATTGTCAGAAAACGCCTGTAACTATCATAAGCGAACCTGGGGTTGTCAGTGTTCCTGGCAAGACCCAGGACAGACCTATCGTTCATTCCAAGGTTAAGGACAGTGTCCATCATTCCCGGCATTGAAACCCTTGCACCGGAACGCACGGACACCAGCAATGGGTTATTGTCGTCGCCGAATTTCTTCCCAACGACCTCTTCAAGCTTTACGATAGCAGCATCCACCTGTTGCAGCAGTCCTTCAGGATATTTATTGTCTTTAAGATACTGCACACAGACTTCGGTCGTGATGGTAAAACCAGGTGGTACCGGAATTCCAAGATTGGCCATTTCTGCCAGGTTTGCGCCTTTACCACCCAGCAGGTCTTTCATACTGTTTTTTCCTTCTGTCTTATTACCGCCGAAAAAGTAAACGAATTTGTTGTCTGCCACCAACTTTCCTCCCTGGGACCGATGCATCAGATATAGTTCAATGGTTGGATTATGTATGGAATGCAGCACAATTGTTGTATTAATATTTAAGGTTGTGGTCATCACTAAAAAATAATGGGGCTCTTCAATATCATGTACCATGGGGCTCTTCAATATCATATACCTCTTTTTTAGCCTGGTTCCACAGGATGCGGTTTACATATATGCCTATTACCTGATTCGGAATAAAACACAATATTTAACAGTTTTTTTTGGAAACTGCACATCTACTTTTTAGTACAGGTCCAATTGTCTGTCATCCAAGAGCGAAACCTTGCCCCTTATCCTTTTTGTTTCATCCGTATCTATCTCCCCTATGATGAAACACTCATCCCCCTCAGCTTCTGCTTTCATGTTTCCCCATGCATTGATTATCATGGACTTACCAAAGTATGATGCAAAGGGAGCAGTGCCTACCCGGTTGCAGGCAATATGCGGTATCTGGTTCTCTATTGCCCTGGAAGCAGCAAGTGCTTTCCACTGGCCGGCTTTGGGTTCTGCAAATCCGCCAACCGTGACCAGAATATCTGCGCCCGCAAGTGCCAGTTTTCTTGATATCTCAGGAAACCGCAGATCAAAGCATATCTGGAGTCCGATAGTTATATCGTTCCTTTCAAGTCTGATCGGGGCGATATTCTCTCCCCTTGAAAAATGTTTTTTTTCCAGTCCATACAGATGGGTTTTCCTGTAAGTTCCGGCCAGATCTCCAGATTCGATACAAAAGCCCAGATTATGGTATCTGGTCAGATCGGGTTTTTCCATCCTTTTTTCAACGACCGAGCCTATGAGTACACAATCGTGCACTTTTGAGAATTGTAATAGCCTCTCTATGGTAGGATATTCCTCAACTCTCTGAGATGGAGAGGTTTCAGCAACCGACTCAAGATCTTTATAACAGAAACCTGTTGAGAACACTTCAGGCAACACTACTATCCTGGCACCTGAACCTATTGCATCCTTTGTCATAAGAAGAGCTTTTTCAACGTTCTTCTCTTTTGAACATTGTGTTATGTTCATCTGAATACAGGAGACCTTGATAGTTGCCATTTTCCAATGCTCCTTATTTTAAGTGAGGATCACTAGTTGATCAAGAGACTATCTATATCTGTTTTAAACCCTTCTGTCTTAAAACAGTCTAAAACTTAGCAGCATTTTTCATGCTCTGTGAACTCTTGTGGTTCGGTTAACATACAGTTTTTCCACAGAGCCCAAATAAGCTATTGAGCTTGTTTTTAATTATTAGTGACTGATTGACTATTTAATGAGGCTAGAATTGATTGAAAAAGTAATGAAATGATTTATTTCCTCCCCACACCTTTAAAGAACATATAGTTGAATGTCCCTTCTTCAGAAGCTGTCCTATGCAGGTCTTCGATCCCCCTGTTAAATGTTTCCTCATCGATGATGTCCATCCGGATGGCTTTTTCCCTCACTCCTTCCACCATGGGGATGATGGTCAGTCTTACAAAGCCTTCTTCCATATGAGGGCGGCTGGCATCGCTGTATACCATGCGGGGTGACACCTTCACATCCCTGAAACCCGCCTGTTTAAGCAGTGGGTATAGCTCTCTGCCCACAAGGGAATTGCCGCCGAGCATAGCCTGCGAGACTATCAGGCTGTTCCATGCCTTGCGTGCTGCCTCGGTTTCCGGGTGGAAGAAACATGAGCCATGATCTCCCTCGATGACCGTGATGGTGCCGCCTTTTTTCAGCACCCGCATGAGCTTCTTCAAAGCTTCCAAGGGATGCTCAAGGTGTTCCAGCACAAAGCACACGAATACATGATCAAAGCATTCATCATCAAAGAGCAGGTTGAAAATGTCTGCCTGCCGAAAGCTTACATTGGAAAGACCATGAGTTTTAGCCCGCTGCATGGCAAGTTTAAGAGAGTCATCGGAAATGTCAATGGAAGTGATATCAGCACCCGGGCTGTTCTTTGAGAGGATAACGGTCTGCGCACCAATACCGCAGCCAGCTTCCAGCACTTTTTCCCCTGGCTGGTAATGGGTATCGCTGTGCAGCAGTTCCTCCAGTGTCATCGCCTGGTCATGCAGCCTCAAAGCCTCTCTTTCGGAGTAGCCGTGGACGTATTTGTTATTCATGTTCTCCCTGCTTTTTCTTTAATTGTGGAACTTCCATTGCACACTAGGTTATATTAGGTTGCTGCAACACATTCATTGGATCATATTCAGGAAGAAACTAACAGGAAGAAACTAAGAGAATAGTCTCCAAAAATTTCAGCAAATGAAGTACTCTTTTTTGGAAAGGATATACAGTAGTGCTGGTATGGCTGTTATCAACGAACTGGTTGCTATTATGATCAAGGAGCTAACCGTTATTGGAGGAAATATGAACAAGGAAAGAAAGCCGTTGACACCTTCTAACAGAAGCCATGGCAATCCGAGTGTCCATGCGATCTTTTTGAGCTTATAGAACCCATATGTAATAAATAGTCCGATGATCCCGGAGATAAAAGCTAAGACGGTGCCTACAAGTCCATATATCATTTTTCCGAATATAAAAGCCGGTATTTGAGGCATGGTCTGGAGCAGGTGTCCAAAAACTCCCAACATCAGTATTGTAAGCATGATGCTGAATCCGTTTGGCCTCTTCAATTCCTTTGAAAGCGTATTGCATGCTGAACCCACAACAGCTTCAGTTGACATTTTTTCTCCCCTTATAGACTCTCCGGACAAAATGCTCTATGTCACATAAAATACTATTGTAGTATAAAAAGGTACATCTTATGTTATATGAGTTCTTTGTTTTTATCGTACTAAATATTGTATTCAAATCAAAATAATATAATACATTATATCTTATAGCCGTACTTAAGGCGATCTCTCTGACAGAAAGAATCAAGTATTTCGCGGGATAGTTGTAGAGCATCAGCTTATAGGTAATACCATGAGACCCAAAGTAAAAGCCGAACTCATTGCTGCAGGTTCTGTGGATATGGACCCCTGCCTGCTGGGCCGCACCACCATACCTACTGCAGGTCCCGGTGCAGGAAAAATGGCTTTTTTCTTTAGTTCCGGTGGACACCGGGTACGCCTCGGGATCAACTCAGGATCTCCTCTCAAAGGTAAAACAGAAAATGAAGAGCTTGTGATCACGAAAAACGGCCAGGAGATCGCCCGTGGTATCATTGAAGAAGAACTCATTCACTGTCCGGACCAGGCTTTTATTACCATGTGCGAGAAATGCATATTTGACTGTAAGTTCTGTCCGGTGCCTAAACTGCAGGGTAAGGTCAAGACTATGGACGAGATGCTTGCAATGATAGAAAGGGCCCATGCCACCGGCAGGATGCATGCGATCTCCATAACATCAGGTGTAGAGATCTCTCCTGAAAAAGAAGTTGACAGAGCTGAAGAGCTAATCCGCAGGCTCAGGGAAAGATATACCGTGCCCATAGGCGTTTCAGTCTATCCCACAAACGATTCCACCCGCAGGCTCAGAGATGCCGGTGCTGATGAACTCAAATACAACGTAGAGACCATGGACAGGGATATATTCAACAAAGTCTGTCCGGGAGGCGGTCTGGAAGATGTGCTTGCCGGTCTGCGTGAAGGTGTGGAGATCTTCGGTCGCAATAAAGTGTGCTCGAATTTTATAATCGGCCTGGGGGAAACCGATGAGTCTGCCATGAAAGGCATCGAGGAGCTTGTGAAAATGGGCGTGGTCCCTATCCTCAGGGCTGCCAGTCCTCATCCCTTAAGAAAAGGCGAGGTATTCATAGAACGACCATCTGCTGACAGGCTCATGCGTCTGACCCGTTTCCTGCGTGAGAAACTGGACGAATATGGTCTGCGTGCCGATACATTCCGGACAATGTGCCTTCCATGTACTGGATGCGATGTTAATCCGCATTCGGATATGGAATAAAGGGGCTAAATTGATACTTTCGATCCCATTCAAGTTTTTTATTTTTACAGATAGTACTTACCTACAATACGATCTGTGGCACTACCACCGAAAAGCAAAGTACCGTTTAGAGTCCTTAGTTTTACAATGTTGAATTCCACGCTTGCACCGCCCTGCTCAATAAAAATATCATTGCCATTCCACATATTGTTATTTAGCATGTAGTAACCAAAAGCACTGTTACCTGAACCCGTGGCAGGATCTTCCAGGTAACCGAATTTAGGCGCGAAAACTCTTGTATGAGCAAAGTTTCTTTTATCCTTTACTTCCATTGAAAAGATCAATATGATGTCAATTGAGCTCTCCATGCAGAATTTCTTAAGACTTTGTTCATCCGGAAACATATTGATTTCGTCTGAAAGGTTTTCGACAGGAACTATCAGGGTCACAAGTCCTACATCGATAACATCAACAGAATACTTATTTGATAGTTTAGAACTTTCCAAGCCCAAATTCTGCGCAATGAGTTCCAGGGACAGCTTTGTTCCGATGAATATTGGCTTAGGAGCTGAAATATATACAGCATCCTGTTCGAGTATTTTATTATAGACCTTCAAAGCTCCTTTTTTACGAGTATAAATGAGCAATTCATCCATGGCCAAGAGCTTTGGAGTGCTTTTTATCAGGCTATACATGCAGGCGATGGTCCCATGTCCGCAAAGATCAACCTCGCACTCTGAAGAGTAATATGTAAGCTCAAACTGGCTTTCATGGTATTTCCTGCAAAACACAACCTCTGATACACATCCTTTATGCTGCTTTGCAATATTCAGCATTTCCTTGTCCGTGAGCGTTTGATCGTCCTCCAGATAAATACATGCTGCAGGATTACCAAGGGATTTTTCCGACGTAAAAGCATCAATTTTTTTATAATTATATTCTCTCATAGAATCCCTTTTAGTTCAGGACATCTACATGTTTTCTGGTCCACATGTCAAAAAAGTGCACTCAGCCGTACTCTTAAACTCATCTTTGAGGACAGCATATATGCAGCCATCCTGCACAACATCATTTTTGATGATATTGTTCTTCAGGACTGCTTCAAGCCTGAAGCCTGCCTTTTCAAGAACTCTCCTTGATGCTGTATTTCTGGCAAAGGGTTGGGCATAAACCCTTATTATATCGAAGTTCCCGAACAGGTATTGTGTCATACGCCTTACCACTTTTGTCATGGTACCTTTTCCCCAGTATTCCTCAGCCAGATAATAACCCAGTTCTGCGTTCTTGCGATGCACATTCTCCTTAAAATACGCTCGTATATTGAACCTTTATTGAAATACGAGTCAAAAATAGATAAGTTTTGTTATATGTCTCGACCATCAAGTCAAAGAAAAATAGGAGTTGTGCCAGGAAATTTAGTTTCGAAATGCCAAAGGAAAGTTCTCTGCCTAAGGCACTCGATTTTCCTAAAGTAGTGGTCTACAAGAGGCGAGCCAGAGGGCTGCGTCTCCGATTATGGCTCATATCCTCAGATTAGAGAACAGCGAATAAAAAGGTTTGTACAGTGTTCAATGGTAGGTTTCGGGATGTGATGAGCACATGGTAACTTTCACCCCACTTGGCTCAGGTGTTAATCTCCAAACTGCTTACACTATGAATAGAGTTTCATCCAATTTCTGAGGTCTTAGATGAGCATAGCAGCATCAAGAGTAATTGATGAGGTATTTCCCAGACATGATATTGGCATCTACTGTCCTGTATGTAAAAAAGAATGTATCTTCGAGTGGATGGTTTTCAGGAAGGGTGAAAGGTCGATAAGCCAGAGGTGCTTGTTACATGGGTATTTGAGATTGGCACAGATGGTTCCTGCATATATAGAAAGGGTAAAAGGTGAGTCTCTCTTGCAGTTTATGAACGATGATATTCCTACTCAGTGCAGGGGATGCAGTAGACAGGGGTCTGTAAACTGGTGGAGCAGAGATTTGAGGATATATGTGGGTATGGGCAGTGCTAGATCTCCCGAACATCACTAATTGTAGATATAAATTATGTTAAATGTTAATAAATAATATTAAAAATATATTATTATTTATTTTTATTTTGACTAGATTTATATAGTAAGTTATTGCAAGGTAGCAGGACTTTAGTATAGAGCAAAAAAATCCTCTCTTAAAATAGAGCAGGTGGTGTCAATGAAAATAAAATTTAACACATTAGTTTATCTATGCACATTATTACTTTTTATGATAACAGCTTCCGGTATTGGTTCAGCCGCAGAGCTAAAAGTAGATTTTGTCAGTCAGTTCAATGAAAACACAAACAATGATACAGTCATTACAAATGCCCTGGAAGGAGAGGATTTCATCGGCCATTATGGCGGAAGTGTTTTCTGCGTTGCGGTTTCCGGAAACTACGCCTATCTTGGACAGGGACAAGACCTTGTAATAGTTGATATTACTAATGTTGCCAATCCATCGTTAGTTGGAAGGGTAACAACCACAGCAGTAATTAACGACATTGCTGTATCAGGAAATTATGCTTACCTGGCTGATGGGAACAGCGGTCTTGTAGTGGTTGATATTTCAAACCGTACAGCACCTGCGATAAGAGGTACCTATGCTTATAGTTCCGGAGCTGCTTATGATGTTGCTGTTTCAGGTAGCAATGCCTATGTAGCTTATGGAACCAGTGGCCTTATAGTAGTAGATATTACAAAACCCACAGCTTTAACGTTCAAAGGTAGATTAGATACTACCAATGCACAGAGTGTTGTTTTGTCCGGGAATTATGCATACGTAGCCGATGATACAAGCGGCCTTATTGTCATGGATGTAACCACTCCTTCTTCACCAAAACTTGCGGGTTCCTATGATACGATAAAAGCAACCGGTGTCGCAGTATCAGGCAGCTATGCATATGTCGCCGATGAAACTAATGGTCTTGTGATCTTAAACATCAAAGATCCATCTGCTCCAACTTACACAGGGAGATTTGATACTCCTGGAAAGGCATCAAGCGTTGTCTTATCCGGAAGTTACGTCTATGTAGCCGATGATGCCAGCGGTCTTGCAATAGTGAATATCACAAATCCAGCCTCACCATTTAGAGCAGCCACTTATACTGCTACTGAAGGGGTTGCATATGACGTTTTTGTAGCAGGGAACTATGCATATACAGCCTATGGCAGAAGTGGCCTTGCAATAGTGAATATAAGTACTCCTTCTGCACCTACCCGCGCAGGCGTCTATGATGTATCTGGCTATGCATCTGGCGTTGCCATATCAGGAAACTATGCATACTTAGCCTATGGTTATATGGGTCTTACCATAGTGGACATCTCAAATCCCGCTTCTCCTAAGCGTGCAGGTAGTTATATTACTCAGGGATATGCAAGGGATCTTGCTGTATCAGGAAATTATGCATATATAGCAGATGACACTTACGGCCTTGTAATTGTGGATGTAACAAATAAAGCGTCACCAGCCCTTAAAGGCAGTTACAATACTGCTGGCCGTTCATGGGGTGTTACCATATCAGGAAATTATGCATATGTGGCTGATGGCGCTGGCGGCCTTGTGATCGTTGATATCACAAATCCTGCGGTTCCGACCCTTAAGGGCAGTTATGACACAGCAGGTAATGCAGAAAATGTTGCCATAGTCGGCAATTATGCATATGTAGCAGACGGTGATAATGGCCTTGTTGTTCTTGATATCACAAATCCTGCTGCACCAACCCTTAGAGGCAGTTACAACACTGCCGGTCAGGCATATGGTATTGTTGTATCCGGAAATTATGCATACGTAGCTGATGGTAACAATGGTCTTGTGATAATTAACATAAGTGATCCTGCTAAACTAACGCTTGTAAGCAGTTATGTTACAAAATTTGCACAAAATGTTGTAAAATCCGGCAATTATGTATATATTGCCGATGATACAAGCGGTCTTGTTATTCTTGATGTGAGCAATGTCGCAACCCCGACACTTGCCGGAGGATATAACACCGCTGGTCATGGATACAGTGTTGCAGTTTCAGGCAATTACGTATATGTAGCAGATTTTGAAAATGGTCTGGTGATCCTTCATGTGGAAAATACATCATCTACTGACAATCCGCCGGTTGCCAATGCTGGTCCTGATAAGAGCACGAACATAGGTTCTGCAGTCAATTTCGATGCAAGCTTGTCTACCGATGATAAAGGCATAGCAACGTATTCATGGGATTTTGACGCATCAAATGGTATAACCTCTGAAGCCACAGGCAAAACAGCCACAAAAACATATACAGTTACAGGAAATTATATAGTCACACTTACTGTAACCGATACCATTGGCCAGAAAGCAACAGATACGGTAAATGTAGTTGTTACCAGCAGTAGCAGCACAGGAAATACAGTATCTTATACACCAACTTATGACAACAGATTGCGTGAACTGTCTCCAACAAGTGTACTTTCCACTACTACTTATGTTGATGTTGGAAAGAGTACAGGTATCTGCAGAGACCTGATCCTTTTCGATCTGAGCGGATATAAGACAACAGATACAATAGCCAAAGCGACACTCTCTCTCTACTGGTACTATCCGGCAAGCGCAACACGTACTTCTGATACTATAGTTGAAGTTTACAGGCCTGTCGAATGGGATCCAAAATATGTTACCTGGAATTCCAGAATGTCTGGTGTGTCGTGGAGTAACGCAGGAGGAAACTGGTATGATAAGAACGGTGCTTCACAAGGTTCTGCACCTTATGCTTCATTGGCCTTTGCAGGAAGCAAAGTTCCGGATAACAAGTACTATGACTTCGATGTTACACAGCTTGTGCAGGAATATGTAAGTGGAAAGTACACAAACACTGGTTTCTTTATCAAGGCAAAGAGTGAGAGTGGAAATTACATTGCATTCTACAGTTCTGAACATTCAAACACCGCCATGAGGCCAAAGTTAACTATAACCTCTGCTTCAGGTTCAACTTCCACAGATACTGCTCCCCCTGTTGCAAATGCCGGGGCTGATAAGACTGCAACAGTTGGTTCTGCTGTGACCTTCGATGCTAGTGCTTCCACTGATGACAAGGGAATAGCATCTTATTCCTGGGATTTCGATGCATCAAATGGCATAACTTCAGAAGCAAACACTGTTGGCGCCA
>CALBTS010000357.1 GCA_937968035.1 uncultured Methanomethylovorans sp. | reverse complement strand
ACCGAGATCTACACTCTTTCCCTACACGACGCTCTTCCGATCTCGAAATCGAAATACAATTACAATACAACCTTCTCTGACTATTTTGTGAGGGATGTTGATGCACTGAACATGAGTTTTGTTGAACAGCTTGCCTACATGCCTAAAAAGCTCTATTCAATGGAAGCTGCAAAGAAACTCAGGAAACTTCTGACGGCATTCAAGCCTGATGTGGCTCATGTGCACCTATATAAAGGGGGATTGACAGCGTCAATACTGCCGGTACTCAGAAAGTTTGGAATTCCGGCAGTTATCACCCTTCACGATTATAGCCTTCTTTGCCCAAGAAACACTTTCATAGACGGTGACGGAAGGATCTGCGAGATATGCCTGACAAAGGCCAGGATTAATTGTGTCTATAAACGCTGTAACAGGAAAAATATTTACTACAGTACAATCAACTATATCGAATTCGTATTGAACAATGATATTTTAAAGCCGGAGGATTATTTTCATAAAATAATCTGTGTAAGTAAATTCAATTATCAGAAGCATAGTTCTCATGCTCTGTTCCGTGAAAGGTTTTTACATCTGTACAACTTTTACCCTGGCCTCAGCACCAGTGTCCCTGATGACAGAAGAGGCGAATATTTCCTCTTCTATGGAAGACTTGTCGCAGAAAAGGGAGTAACAACACTTATTGAAACATGGAAGAGACTGCCCAAAGACTTTAAATTGAAGATTATTGGTGGGGGGGTAATGTCTCACCAGATAATTGAGGACCTAAGGGCGAGTGATCTGAAAAATATTGAGTTTGTGGGATTCAGGAAAGGAGATGAACTCTTTTCCTATATAAGGAATGCCTCGTTTGTACTGGTTCCATCAGAGTGGTATGAAAATAATCCCTTGACGATTGTTGAAGCATATTCTGCCGGAAAACCTGTGATTGGAAGTGATATAGGAGGAATTCCTGAGCTTATTAGTGAAGGTGAAACCGGATTCCTCTTCAGGATGGGAGACATGGAGGAATTTGAATCAAAAATCAGACGTGCTGCAGATATGAATAATGAACAGTATCGTAATATGTCAAGAGCCGCATACAATTTCGCGACTGAAATCTTTTCTGAGAAGAAGCACTATGATGACCTTCTGGAAATCTACAATGAATTGACAGATATTGAGAATTCTCACTAAAGTTATAAAATACCCGCACACAATTTTCCCTTGCAGCAGGAGTTGTGAATTTAAGATACATTAAAGAAATTCAGTAACCCATTTTATTATGAAAAAGAAGATCTATATAGCAGGCTGTGGCGGAATGCTGGGCGAAGCTTTCCATAAGCAGTTCATGGATGATTATACCCTGAAATGCACTGATAAGGATGTTAATGAACAGTGGCTTAGTTTTCTTGACTTCAGGGACTTTGATGCATATCGCAGGGATGTCCGGGATTTTAAGCCTGATTACCTTTTTCATCTGGGTGCATATACTGATCTTGAGTTTTGTGAACTTAATGCAGACGAAACATACAATACAAACACTCTTGCAGTAGAAAATGCGGTGTATATTGCCAATGAGCTGAACATTCCTGTACTTTATATAAGTACTGCAGGAATCTTTGACGGTGCAAAAGAGTTCTATGACGATTGGGATCAGCCTAATCCTTTGGGCGTTTATGCAAGAGCTAAGTACATGGGAGAAAGGTTTGTAATCGAGAATGCAAAAAGGTATCTCGTTTGTCGGGCAGGCTGGATGATGGGCTCAGGCCCGATGAAAGACAAGAAGTTCATTCAGAAGCTTATGAGGCAGATCAAGGATGGGAAACGGGAGCTTTTTATTGTCGATGATAAGGATGGAACTCCAACCTATACTCATGATTTTGCCAGAAATGTTAAAGCTATTCTGGAAAAAGAATACTGGGGACTTTATAATATGGTATGCGGAGGGCAGACAAGCCGCTTTGAAGTGGCATCTGAACTACTTGCGATATTGAAATTGAACGATACTATTAAGCTTACTCCGGTCGGGTCAGACTTTTTTAAGGATACATATTTTGCAGAACGACCTCCTTGCGAAAGGTTGGTCAACAGGAAACTTGAAATACGCAACATGAATCTTATGAGGGATTGGAAGGTTGCTCTCAAGGATTATCTCGATAATTACTATACGGGCTATCTTGGCTGACGAGCGGGATGAGAATAGCTGCATTTGGGTTCAGATCAATCCCTCCGAGGGAAGGATGTGCAGGAGCAGACAAATTCGCTTCCGAATTGTTTCCAAGACTTTTGGGACTCGGGCATGATGTTCTGGCATACAATCGGCTTTATCCTGGCCAGATAAAATTGGGAGATCACTTCCAGGGAGTACAGCTGAAATACTTTAAGACTGTTTCGGGAAAGGGCTTCGACACGCTTCTTCATTCCTTCAAATGTACCTTTGACATAATCTT
>CALBTS010000356.1 GCA_937968035.1 uncultured Methanomethylovorans sp. | reverse complement strand
TAAGACTTCGGTGTAGGAAGGTATCTCGATATTGTTCCTGAGCATTTCCTCTTTTTTTTCCTTCCATATTTTGACTTCCAATTTCCAGACAGTGCCGTCAATGTCAGTTATGTCTTTTACCGGTACGCCTTTATCCAATCTTTCTGCTATCCGAAGTATCTGCAATTCTCCCATGCCATAGACCAGGAGGTCGGCAGGTGTGTCTGCCAGAATAGACTGGCGCACTTTGTCCGACCAATAGTCGTATTGAGCAAAACGGCGCAAAGAAGCTTCTATGCCACCTATCACCAGAGGTACATCAGGATATGCTTCCCGTAGCCTGTTGGAATAGACAATGGTTGCTCTGTTCGGTCTCATTCCGGGTTTATTGCCAGGGGAATATGCATCTTCATGGCGTAACCTCTGGGAAGGCGTATAGTTGCTCACCATTGAGTCTGTATTTCCTCCACTAACGGCGAAGAACAGGCGTGGCTTTCCTAATCTTTTAAAGTCTTCTACACTATCCCATTTAGGTTGCGCAATAATGCCTACTCTGTATCCGGCATCTTCAAGGACCCTGCCGATGATGGCTGTTCCAAATCCTGGATGGTCTACGTAGGCATCCCCGGTCACAATGATCACATCAAGTTCTTCCCAGCCTCTTTGCTTTGCCTCCTTAAGGTCCATCGGGAGGAACTGTGAAACAAAAGAAGTTTGTTCTTTCTTTTTTGATGTCATGATCAGATGATCTTGAATATACTTTTAGCCATGCGGTATGATAGTTCTATCTGGCGTTTCACGTTTTCAGAAGTAGGCTCTCCATGTCCTGGGTACATCGTTCGTACATCCAGCTGTGTAAGTCTTTGTATGGATCCACTTATCTTTGAGGAGTTACCACCTATGAAATCCGTACGTCCTATACTACCTTGAGGGAATACCGTATCTCCTGAGAACAATGACTTTGATACTGGTTCATAAAGGCATATGCCTCCGGGTGTGTGCCCAGGTGTATGTATAATTTGCAGATGTTCTCCATTTCCGATGGGTATGCTTTCTCCTTCATCCAGCAGGACATCAGGCTTAAAAGAAGGTGCCCTGCTATCAAAGGCCGCAGCTGCGCTGGCTTCATCGTGATGTAACAATTCTACATCATCCTTGTGGATAGCTATAAGTGCCCCGCTTTTTCTGGCAATGGCCTCTGCAGCTGCAGTGTGGTCATAGTGGCAATGAGTAAGAATGATGAGTTCAAGATCGTTGATATCGATGCTTTTTTCGATCTCTGCTATCAAGGCATCCGCGTTGATGCCTGTGTCTATCAGCACTTTGCCATTGATAAGATACGAATTTGCATCATAGTAACCAGTATGGAATTTCTTTACGTTCATGTTCCTTATCCCTGTTCCCTATATATGGTCCTTAGAGGCCGAAAACCCTTATAGTGTTTTTCCTGGTGATATCTGCTATATCTTTTTCTTCTATTCCTTTGAGCTTTGAGATCCACGGAATGGAATCAAGAACGAATGCAGGTTCATTCCTGCCTTTGCGAGGGGAAAGATATGGACTATCCGTCTCAAGAAGCATGTGCTCCAATGGCACTTCCTTTGCTATTTCCTGGTGATGTTCCGAGAAACAGACCAAAGTGGGAACTGATATAAAATGTCCGGCATCTACTATATTTCTCATGGTTTTGAGACTCCCGCCATAGCAGTGAAATATCACTTTGTCGAGGTGTCCTGACAATCCCAGTGCAATATCTTCTGCTTCTCTGCCGTGTATCACAAGTGGCTTGTTGTATCTTTCTGCAAGTTCTATGACCTGTTTGAAAACTTCTATCTGTCTATTTCTTTCAGCGTTTGAGGTGAAATAATGATAATCAAGCCCTGCTTCCCCTATTCCAACTATGTCTGTGACGCGATCTTCTATAAAACTCAACATGCTTTTTACTTGTTCATTAGTAGCTTCCGGTGATAAATGGGGGCTGAACCCCAGAGTTGCATGGATATGGTCATATTTCTGTGCAAGCTCAAGGGTTGAGATATTGGTCTTTGGATCAACTCCGGAATTTATCATTTGCTCTACGCCAGCATCAAGGGCACGTTGTATGGTTGCCTCTCTATCCTTATTGAATTTTGGAAAATCAAGATGGCAGTGTGAATCTATAACTTGGAAATCCATGGTTATTTCTATTGGTTGCTGAAATCATAAAGGGAACGATTCAGAAGATCTGTATGCAATGCAATTAACCACAGGTCTATAAAGAAAAAGAACTCCAGGCATTGTTGCCTGGTAATTCAATAATCAATAGGTTTCACTGCATATTCCATAGTTTTTTCTTGTCAAGCAGGATATTTATGGCTGTTACAAGTGCGTCCACTGATGCTGTCACAATATCAGTGCTTGCAGCGTGGGCTGTTACCATGCGTCCATCTTCGTCCTCTACACCTATAGTGACTTCGGCAAGAGCATCAGCACCTCCAGTGATGGCTTCAATGCGGAAGTCCCGTATCTTGACCTTTGTGTATCCGGCGATCATTTGCTGTACTGCCTTAACGGCTGCATCAACCGGTCCGGTACCAATGTTGGATGCAACTGCTTCCTCATCACCAATAATGGCTCTGACCACTGCAGTTGGTGTTGTGAGGTTGCTTGTCATTACTGAAAGTTCCTTGAGTTTTATGGTCTCGCTGCCAAGGTTCCTTCCCAGTACATCTGATGCAACGGCATGCAGATCAGCATCACATATCCTTTTTCCTTTGTCTGCGATAGCCTTTATCCTTCTGACTATCTCGTCCAGCTGCTCTTCAGTGGTCTGGATGCCGGCATCTTCCAGTGATTTCTGAACAGCGTGCTTACCTGCATGCTTACCCAGCACGATACGTCTTTTGTGGCCTACCATCTCTGGCGTCATGATGCCGGGTTCGAATGTATCTGCCTTGGTAAGCACTCCGTGGGTGTGGATGCCAGACTCATGAGCAAAGGCATTCTCGCCAACAATAGGCGTGTTCGGGGGTATGTGTATGCCTGTATATTTCTCGACCATTTTAGACGTTTCAAGCAGGTATTCTGTATTAATGTTCGTCTTTGCACCATAGATCGATTGCAGGCACATGACCACTTCAGCAAGATTGGCGTTACCGGCTCTTTCTCCAATGCCATTTACAGTTACTTGTACCTGGCTTGCTCCAGCCTCAACTGCCATAAGGCTGTTAGCCACTGCTATTCCAAAGTCATTATGGCAATGTACGTCTATGGGAATCTTTACTTCCTTACTGACTGTACCTACCAGCTGGTACATACGGGAAGGAGACATTATTCCCACGGTATCGGGCACGTTGATGATGTCGCACCCTGCTCCCTCTACTGATTTATATACCTGTGTGAGGTAATCAATATCAGTACGCGTGGCATCCATGGCCGAGAACATACATTTCACACCATGGTCCTTTATGTACTGAACTGCATCCACAGCCATTGTAAGAACTTCTTCTTTGCTCTTCTTTATTGTGTGGATCCTCTGTATGTCAGACGTGGACACAAATGTATGTATCATGTTCACATCCGTGTCCAGGCACGCGTCCAGGTCTTTTGTCAGCACTCTTGCAAGACCACACACGTCCAGTCCAAGGCCTTCGTTGGCGATAGCTTTTACAGACTGTTTATCTCCATCAGAGGAAATAGGGAATCCGGCTTCAAGGACATCTATCCCAAGCTTGTCCAGTTGCCTTGCGATTTTCAGCTTCTGGTCATTTGTCAGGGATACCCCGGGTGTCTGTTCGCCATCGCGCAGTGTGGTATCGAAAATAGTTATTTTCTTGTTCAACAGCGGTTCTGTGTTATAAAAAACGATCCCTCAGTTGCACTTCTGCGCTCATAGTAATCATAAAGTTGTGTCAACTTATTATATTTAAATGTTTCTTTTGCTCTTACTATCTCCATTAATTTTTTACATATTTCACTCAGCTGGCCCACAACATTTTTATAGTAAGGTGAACTTGTAGGGGTGCTCGCAAGGGGCGTTGCAGCGCGGAAACGCAATGCAGCTCGCTTGAGAGGTAATAACATTAAGTTATCATCGATTAATGTCCGTTTTGTTGTGTTCGTGCCTTGTTTCGCAAGGTATATATACGAAGAC
>CALBTS010000355.1 GCA_937968035.1 uncultured Methanomethylovorans sp. | reverse complement strand
GGATTCAGGTCAAACCATGAAGTTTATGGAGCCTGATATGGCAGCTTTGAATCTGATATAGAACATGTCCATTTTTTTTTAATAATAAACTGGACAAATGTTTTACTTTTGCACATTTAAGAGAGAATGAAAATAACAGAATACATATCACTTACCATTGATAGGTTTTCCAGGGGATATGTATTCACCTATACTGATTTTACAACAGAGGTGAGTCAGAGGGAAGCTGTGATAAAAGCGCTTAACCGTATGGTGTCTACTGGTAAAATTGCCAAATTGTCGAAAGGGAAGTATTATAAACCTGAAAATTCGCCATTTGGTAATCTTCAACTCTTGAATACATATGATGAAAAAGAAGGCACATTGAACATTGATCTTAATGCTTTTAATCGTCTTTCTCAATAATGAATACAAGAATCTATGACCCAACAAGAACTCGAAAAATTACTCCTGAGTGCATCCACTGCACTGCGTGGAACGACGAATGACAAAATTTACAGTTCTGAAATTTGCATGGGATGTGTGTTTGAATTCCAGGTAATTTATATGTAAAAACATATAAAAAATATGAATTTTATATTTTTATATGAATATGCATATAAAACGAAGAATTGTACTATCTTTGTATTCAAAAGCATATAGAATGAAAGAATTAGCCGACTTTGTAAAGACCAAACGAAAACAATTGGGTCTGACACAAGAAGAATTTGCGGAAAAAGCAGGGGTTGCCCTTACAGTTATCAGAAAGATTGAACAAGGCAAAGAAAACCTTAGTTTGTCAAAGGTTAATCAGGTACTGCTTATGTTTGGTCATGTTTTGGGTCCGATAAATGAGAACAATGCGACAAGGAATAGTGAAATACAATAACATACAGGCTGGTCTTTTATCTGAAGATGATAATGGAGAGTATGTGTTTGTATATGATGAACACTATACACAAGCATACCCTGACCAATTCGTCACATTTCAGATGCCTGTAACCAAAAGGCCATACAGAAGCAAAAGACTGTTCCCGTTTTTCGATGGTCTGATTCCTGAGGGATGGCTGTTGAATATTGCAGCTGAAAGCTGGAAAATCAACAAGAATGATCGTATGGGGCTTCTTCTTGCCTGTTGTCAAAATGCCATCGGTGCGGTAAGTGTTCATCCTGTAAATACTAAAGCCGATGAGTAGATGCCTGTATTGTTATAAAAAGCTGGATGAAGACCAGGTTGACTATCACCCAAAGTGCATCAAAGCTTTCTTCGGAACCAAACAGGCACCGGTTCTGCCGTATCGGTTATCAGAAATGGAAAAATTGGCGAAAGACGCGGCAGAATTATCTATAACAGTTCCGGGAGTTCAACCAAAATTGTCTTTGGGATGGATAAAAAATGAATTGGGTAAAGGACACCCTTGGCGTTTAACCGTTATGGATGCTTTAGCTGGACATTTCATTTTAAAACCACAGAATGCTGATTACCCTCAGATGCCCGAGAACGAGCATCTTTCTATGAAGTTGGCTGAATTATTCAAGATTAACATTGTGCCGGTCAACATGATTCGTTTGGAATCCGGGGAATTGTGTTTCATCACCAGACGAATTGACCGAAACCCGGATGGATCCAAAAATCACATGATTGATTTTTTGCAAATCCTTGAACTGGAAGATAAATACAAAGGCACAATGGAAACGCTTGGAAAAAAAATCGGCGAGTTATCTGTGAACACCTTGTTTGACAAGCTGCGCTTTTTTGAATCCACAGTATTCAATTACATCATCGGGAACAACGATATGCACCTGAAAAACTATTCCATGCCGCTATCGGATATGGGCTGGGTGCTTTCGCCTTTCTACGACCTTTTAAACGCAAAAATGATATTACCTGATGATAGAGAGGATATGGCCTTGATGCTGGGTGGTAAAAAGGAAAACTTCAATAAAGGGTATTTCGACCGCCTGGGTGCTGTTTTAACACTTAATGATAAACAAATCAATGGAGTATACAAAAAACTTACGGAATGGATGCCTGAGGCTACTCAATTGATTGAAAATTCCTTTCTGGAAACAGACCGGCAAAAAGCATATAAAGAATTCATCTCTCAACGTGTAAGACTTTTCACAGAATGACCCAACAAGAACTCGAAAAATATCTCTGGGGCGCAGCCACTGCCCTGCGTGGCACGACGAATGACAAAATTTACAGTTCTGAAATTTGCATGGGATGAGTGTTTGAATTCCAGGTAATTTATCATTACTGACCGACAAAAACTAGGGGATTCCTCACCCCGCCATCGGCCTATCGTGTGGACACAATTTTTTTTCTATCTTTCGGCCTGTATGAAAAAAA
>CALBTS010000354.1 GCA_937968035.1 uncultured Methanomethylovorans sp. | reverse complement strand
TCAGCAATGCTTTGTGCAGCCGCATCCCCCTGCACAAGACAGGGAGCCAGCAGCACATGCACCGGATATCTCCGGCTAAGCACATTGATAACATCATGGATCGCAGCGCCTGTAGGGGAAGTCGATATACCTATCCTTGCGGGAAACCTGGGTATAGGTCTTTTGCGGCTCTGCTCAAAGAGACCTTCAGCTTCCAGTTTCTTCTTAAGCTGTTCAAACGCCCTGAACATCTCGCCAATGCCATCCGGGCGCATGTCCAGGACTTTCAGCTGATATTGTCCCCTGACGGTGTACACGTCCACAGAACCATACAGTATAACTGACATGGAATCCTCAGGATCGAACTTCAGGCTGCGGTTGGTCTGCCTGAAACTTACACAGCTTATCTGGCTTCCCCGGTCCTTCAATGTGAAATAATAATGCCCTGAGCTATGTTTCTTAAGGTTGGAGATCTCGCCGCGCACCCATACTTCCCGCAGCCTGGGATCATTGACCAGCAGAGACCTTATGGTTTCATTGAGCATTGAAACGCTAAATATACCCATTGGATTCTCAGACATCATAGATGAGGAGGAATTCACTACTATTTATGTTGATGCAAGGATAGTGAAAGTGTTAGTGTTTTATAATAATACCAACGTTTAAATAAGTTCATCCTAATTTAGAAATGTAAAATTTGAGGGATAGAGAGATAGTTCTTACGTTTTACAGCTTTTCTGATACGGAGCTATGATCATGGCAAAGAATGCATTAATAACCGGAATTACTGGACAGGATGGTTCCTATCTTGCAGAGTTACTATACAATAAAGGATATAATGTGTATGGACTTGTGAGAAGGCTCAGTACTCCCAACACTTCCCGCATAGACCACATCCAAAATAATATCGAACTACTGCAGGGAGATCTTACCGACCAGTCTTCCCTGAGCGAAGCAATGCGTATTGCACAGCCCGATGAAGTGTACAATCTTGCTGCTCAGTCCTTTGTGGGAACTTCGTGGAACCAGCC
>CALBTS010000353.1 GCA_937968035.1 uncultured Methanomethylovorans sp. | reverse complement strand
GATCGTATTCGGTGACTGGAGTTCAGACGTGTGCTCTTCCGATCTGATATCACGATCACTAATCCCTCAATTTTTGAGATAATACTTAACCGATATTCAGATAATAGTATAGTTGGTTGTAATGTTAAGTTTATCAATGAAGGTAAGATAACAGTACAAAAAAAACTCAATAACGGAAAGTATTTAAATAGTAAGTCAAAAATCGGAAAGTTTATGTTATTACTTACCGGGGTGCCACCAATCGAAGAAGGTAAAGCATGGCTAGCCGGAATGAGAGGTGAGGATGTGTCTAATTCGTTTACTGAAACCTTCGCCGGACCTGGAGGGCTTAGCTTCAGACGCCACATCGTGCCTTCGTTATTCGATTATACCCTTTTTGCATTGTTTGAAAATAAAATGGCAATGGGTGAGGATAAATTCATTAGTCTTGGAGCTTTGCAGTTTGGGAAACTGGCACACAGTAATGAAACCTGTATTGTTCACTCCGAAAACAGCAGTAACTACTATCAGGATTATCGCTCATTTGCCAGAAAGGAACTTTATTCAAGATTGTGGCTTTCAGTAAAATATTTGAAGGTTAAGGGAAGATGGATTGGGTGGGGTTATATTCATTATTATTGGTTTGCTTGCTGGCGATTATTCATATCAGCCTTGCACTTCTTTTTGCAACCTAAAAAGGCTAATTTTCAAATATTTTATGGTAAATGTCTGGCAGTCATCGATACGGTCCACAAACCTTTTAAGGCAAAGTATTTATGCCCAAGTATAAACTGGGACTCTGAATTTGCTAAGGATTTAGAATCTCTTAATACTGAATGTAAAGATAGATGAAAAGCCTAAATGAAGAGTATTACTCGCCTGTTACCCAGTGGGAGAAAATTCTCTTCTGTATTCCTTCTTTATGGCCTTTCCTATTATAGTTCCAATCTTTAATATTTCTATTTTTATTTTCCCGTTTCTGTTAATCTCCTTTAAGCGACAATATGGATTTGTCTTTAGATGGAAGGGCATCACACCGTTGTTGCTATTGCTGTTAACCATTGGATTAGTAGTAAACGTTGCTTCACTCTATGCAGCAGATAATACAGAGTTTTTAAAACGATCTTTGCAGGTAGTTCCTAATTATATGTATTGGTTATTACTCATTTGGTTTCTATATTCCCAAAGAGACAACCTGAATTATCATATTATTTCCAAGGCATTATTTTGGGGAGTAATTGCCACTACGATATTCTATTTCCTTATCGCTCCTCTACGACCCTCTGCTTATCTGCCATTTATTAAAAACCTCTCCCAGAATGCTTATGCATTTCTGATAATAACATTTACTCCTGCAGCGGTCAGGTATTCTTACTTCAGATATGGAAGATTGTATGCATGGATTTTTCTATTAATTATCATCCTTAGCGGTTTCCTTTCAGGGTCAAGGAGTTCCTCAATATTAGTTCTTTTAGGTGGATTGGCTGGCTTGTATCTGGAGACTTTCCAACGAAAGAGAATAATCAGGTTCGGTTTGATAGGAATTGTATTCTTCCTGATTTTCCAGATGTCATTTGTGGAGGCGCTCATAAAGTCATTGAATCCGAGGACGCACGATCTTTTGTATCAAACATCTTCTACCCTTAAAACAGATCGCTCATTTCTTGTAAGACAAGCTCAGATTGAAAAGGGTCTGGAAATTTTTAAAATGAAGCCTTTTACGGGGATTGGCCTTAATAATTTCACTAGTTATAAGGATGTTAAATTACCTGGCATTTTCGAAGGTGCGAAATATGTCATAAACAAACCGGGCATAACTGAAACCAGTTCTCATAATTCATACATTAATCTGCTGGCAGAAGGCGGTATTGCATTGGCTTTACCATTCGGGCTACTGATAATATATATGTTGGTGTTGCTTTTGAAAGTGCACAAGGCACTGAGAAGCGCTGAAATAGCATATGTGATAGGGTTTGTCATGATGTTGATTCATTTATATTTTATAACCGCGTTAGTAAATGTGTTTTGTTGGTTCATGATTGGTTTAGTGCTTTCAATCTTAAAGAAGAAATCAGAAGAAATTTCTTTGCCTTATTCAGGAGCAGATTATTAGACAATTAAGAACAATGTCTATTTTAGCTTCTACATCTCTCAAGTAAAAGTCAGGTATTATTCTTATGAAGTTAGGATTTTATTATCATATTGTATTGTACAGGAATTCTAAGGGAATAATGATCCCCTCCTTTCTT
>CALBTS010000352.1 GCA_937968035.1 uncultured Methanomethylovorans sp. | reverse complement strand
TCGCTAACCACGCTGCAGCTTGCCGAAAATTGTCTGCTACTCGCAACGGCTCGCTTAAACAAATTATTTATCTTGAATGAAAATTGTCAGTTTAAACGACAAACACCAATAACATAAGCCAGATGGAAAGGAAAAGGGTTATTTCAGTTATTTGTTATGTGTTATCTATCGTACTTCTCGTTATATTTTCAAATTTGTATATTAATCACATAAACAACAAACTTTGGCAGGAAGCATTTGATGCCTACAATAATTTTTTCAAGCATCAGGACATTTATGTTGACACAGAATTTTCTAATACTAAATTAGACTATTTGGAATCTTCGAATCCTCAGAATACACAATATTATGATTTTCAGTGGAATGAAAAGTTTTCGGACATATATCAATTTTATTTAATTAACAAAGTTTATAGCGGTTGGAAATTGTTTATTGCCCAGAATATAGGTGCCGGTACAATGGTGATGTATCAAGTATTTCCATCATGTGTTGGCTTCAGGATACAGAAATATTCATACATGTATGATTGGATACCATCTGTTGAAAAGTGTGTTGACGATGCATACAAATTCTATACCACTAACTCAAAGTCCGATTGGGAAGAATATCACAGAAAGGGAAACGAAGCAATTGTAAAGGATTTCATCTCTGATGCCAGTAATAGATATTATTATTGGACTGATGAGGGCACTCCCCAAGATGAAACCGAGGGCAAAATTGGTACAGCAGGTTTTATGTATACTGATTACTATAAGGTATTTATTAATCGGTTGTTCTACAAAGTTTATAGCATTGAAAGAAATGATGAAGTTATACGTAAAGATAGGATTCGATCAGGTGTTTATGGATTTATCATTCTTAGCTTGATCTTCTTACCGTTATTAATATACCAATCAATTACTATTAATCGTAAAGAACAGCTAAAAAATGAACCACTTTATAAAAAGTTGAAGCGACAATGCAATCCCGTGAATTTTATGGAACCGTATAATCAATTAAAAATAGATGCATCCAATAGGATCTATAAAGAACTAATAAAGATAGATAGCTCAGATATCAACTCTCTCAAAGTAATTCGAAAAAGAATGGCTGAAGAGTTGGGAGTAAAAAATATTGATAGTGAATACATTGAAGCGTTAAAAGAAAAATGTAATCCAGCTCTATTTATGGATCCTTATGATGCGGAAAAGGTCAGCATTGCAAATAAAATTTACGCCAAACTAATGAACAATCTGGAGGACATTGAGGCACTTGAAGAAATTGAGAAGGAGATAGAAACACAGCTCTCGTAATATGGCCATTTATACAATAGTCCCCCCATTGATAATAAAAGAATGAATTTGGGATCATTACACGCATTAATCAAATAGTTCTGTTATATTTCATTATATGAAGGTTTTATGGATGAAGAAATCTTAACAAAGATATTTTTTGGAGCCTTATCAACTGGATTCCTAGTATGGATGTTGATATTATTGGGGAAACCACTTTTGAGGAAGAACAGCCTTATACCTGGGCCTCATAAAGTTACTAAGTCTGGCATGACTGACATCGATAGTATTCAACAAAAATATTCGGATCTGAATAGAACTCTAGTAAATCTTAGGAATAGCGATGTGTTAACCCAACAAGAATTCCTTGATAAGAAGGCCACTTTGGATTTAAATAAGGAGGGAGAAATAAACAATCTTAAAGACTATGCAGTAAGAGAAGCAACTCAATCAATGGTAAAACAGCTATCTGAATTAAAGAAAACAGGATCACTTTCTGATGAGGACTATGACCAAATCGTACAGAGGCTCACTATATCAAAGAGTGAATTACTACGTAAGGTTAACTATAATTATATCAAGTATGAGAGTTTACCTCATTTTCGAAAGAAGGATGTAAAAGAACTGTTATACCAGAATAAAGGAAGAAACTTATTATTCTTCAATACATATAAAAATATTATATACCTTTTTAAAGAGGAGGACGTAATTAAATATCAAAATATTGAAGAGTTAAAAGGTTCGTTTCTGGTTTTACTTCCACCACACCTTGAAAAGTATAATTCATAAGGAGATGAATCTATATGAAATGTACATTGCTAATGGATGTCAATTCGGATTCTACGTTCATAAGAATTCATGGCATCCAAGTCGATATGCCAAAGTTGTAAGTATAGAAGATGTAGAGGAGGGCAAAATGATTGAGGGAGAACCACCCTATTTCGGTGGTAGAAAATTTCCTTCGGGACACCCCAAGGAGGGAAAAACCATGGGTCCAAGAGAAGTCACTATAGTAGCAGATTGGCTTGACGGTGGGCAGTATACAGTAAATGGAGGGATCTTTGCATTCACTCAAGTTTACCCTGATAATCCAAGATTTTAATCAAGTGCCTTGTATATGACTAATTAATAGGTATTTACGCGCTACCTCTCGTTAATTGTGATGATAATTGAAATTAGGGCCATTTAGGGGGCCTCAGAGCTCACGCAACAACCCAATTGATCAACTCCATCATCTCAACATCTGAGTGTCTTAAATTGCCTGTAAATGGCCTTATACGGCATTTCTCACATATAGCATAAGAGCTAACAACATATAATACAGCATATTAGCAATTCTGCCCGGGATAACAACCTGGGTTTTCTTATTACTACTAACCTATTAATCAAAACACAATGAAAACAAACGATAACAATATTGCAGAAGTAAGACTGAAATATTCAAGTAAGGTCAGTGCATCAGACAGACCACAGGTGCGTTGTTCTGCTGGTGCCCTGGAGTTATTCAGGGAGTCCTGGGATAAGGAAACCATAGAACTTTATGAGGAATGCAAGCTGATGCTGTTAAACAGAGCCAACAAAGTCCTAGGTATAGCTCAGATATCACAAGGTGGCATATCTGGTACTGTCACCGATGTCAGGATCATATTGCAATATGCATTGAAAGCTAATGCATCAGGGATAATACTGTGTCATAACCACCCTAGTGGGAATATGGATCCAAGTGAATCAGACATAAAGATTACCAGTAAGCTCAAGGAGGCTGCTATGACACATGATATTAC
>CALBTS010000351.1 GCA_937968035.1 uncultured Methanomethylovorans sp. | reverse complement strand
GCTTAATGTATTGCTCAACAACCTGTTGCAAAATTTAACTGTCAAACTCGGGATTTTTCAATTAGCCTTTCAATTAAAGAATAGCAAGTCAAAATACCGAGGTTTACTCAAACAACGCAATTGGGCATACTGTCGGTGCCTGTATGTAAATCTTGTCAGAATTATGAAATTCACCCAACAAACATGGAATAGAACGTTTAAAACCATGGAAACAAAGCCTAAAATGACTGTTTTGACCCAAATTTTCTCTTTAAAGATCGTTTTTCAACCAAATCTGATCTTGCAATTTCCCAGAACGATTTATTTACCAGTTATTAATTTTTGTCACTCATAATAATAGCCCCTTTTTAGAGGGGACTCAATATTTACATTTTCGATTTCAAATGTCAGCAAATCAACCAATAAGCCGAAGTCGTAAACGGAATTAAAATCCACATTGCTACCTTTTACGAAATGAGTAGCAATTCCTTTTGCCGGACAATCTTCGTCATTATCCAGGACATATGTTACTATATTCCACTTGCTAGCTTCTTGTATCAGCATTTTTCCAAGCTGGCCGCCTGCAATGATACCAAGTTTCAGATCTGAAGTGACTAATCTTTCCATTTGACCCTTTCTGTTATATGTTGGTTAAGGGTTGGAGTTATAGTGTGGCAGCTCATTCCCATAGCAGATGCACCAACGCGGAGCGACACCAGAACCAGCCAAAACTTATAAACGAAGTATTGAATCCGTCATTACACCAAAACTCTTCTAAAAATAATTATGCTCCCATACCCATACACAGTTGAGCATGAACAGCTTTATCATATTTTCCGAGGTTAGAGGATTGTGCCAACAAGTAGCTCAACCATCAGGACACGAAAACTGTTCAGATCATCGTTATAATCCGAAAAAGGTACCACACACCAAAAATCAGTCAATCATTTCTATCACTTCGTCAGCCAGCAGCAATAAACCAAAGAACCTTTCTTAATCTCCGATGAACTTCTCATTGTTAAAAATACGCTTTCCGATATAGAAGCTGCCAGGTACCGGCCAAGATATGGAGCTCGTATTCGGAGAAGTGAAAGATACGAAAAAACAGAACACCCGGTATTTCTGACCCCTTTCGTAATACAGTGCCCCACAACGATGCTTGCTCAGATGTGTACAAGCTGTGCAAGTGTTTCAATCCTCGGGGCATTAGGCTATTTAAAAATGCTGGAGGTGCCTCAAATCAAAAGAGAAGTGCGTACTCCGTGCCCGATGCTAACCAGTTGGTTGACAACAACCTGTACTCAGATATTTTTCAATTTTGTCGGGGATAACGACAACCAGATTTCCAGTTAATCGAACACCCTCTGCAAATCTGCAAATGCGCACACGTTACCAGTTCGAACGTGCATTGCAGCACACGCCCACACTATTATTCGACTCGTACCCACACTCGCTCTCACTCTTCCTCTTCCTCTTCCTCTTCCTCTTCCTCTTCCTCTCCCTCTTCCTCTCCCTCTCACACTGTTCCCCTCCCCCTAACCCCCTCCCTTGCAGAGATTTGTGGAATTAGCCATCCTTGGTCCGGGAGGGGGAATATGGTTTTTTCATATCCACTTTTCTACAAAGATTTCACCCCTACGGGGTGAAGTCCCCGCTTATCTAGCTTGCTACTGGCTGATTACTGATGTGGACTACCCAGCATGCATATTTAAAACCTTTTTCGTCAGGATAATAGGGGATTGGCGTTAAAATTTCCGAAGCCTTGGAGGAAATTTAGCCAATCCCCTATGGTTTTCAGCCAGAGGCTGAAAAATCCCTTCGAAGAAGCGCCCTTTCTTTGGTTCATTTCTTTGGGCGAGCAAAGAAATGAACAAGAAGAATTTCATACGAGATCAAAGACTAGTCAATAGACAGAATCGACATAGATGAATGAGAGGAAGCTTAAGTAATAACATTGGATATCAAATCCGTAGCCTGGACGCTATGGAAAGCGAGAGCTAAGTTTCGTGGTTCTGGACAGCATTCTGTCCGCTTACTTCAGCCGGGCTTACCGTTGTTGGACTCCCTGGCGGGAGTCCGGCTTTTATGGAGGGCTCGTGGCTCCCGGGT
>CALBTS010000350.1 GCA_937968035.1 uncultured Methanomethylovorans sp. | reverse complement strand
ATCTATGATGATAAGATTTTTATTTTGGATGGGGAAGAATTGGTCATGATAAGTATAGGAGGTTCAAAGGAGATTCCAATTATTAAGAAGATTAGTCAGCAAGTAGGACTGGCTTTCAAGGATGGCAATTTCTACTATATTAATAAAATCAATGAACTCAGGACGTACTCCCTGCTTGACAAATCTGATCAGTCTCTACTTGGGATCAAAGCGATGTATCAGTTGTTTATTAGTGGTAATCAACTTTACTTTCTAAATCTGGATCGAGGATTAAATCTGTTTTCGGTTAATATTGATTCTAATGAGATACGGCAGGTTCTGAATGCTGAAATCGGTAATTATGCTTGTGATGACACTTATGCCTATTTTACCAATCAAAAAGACAATGGGTATTTATATCGGGCTGATTTAAAATCCGGTGAACAAATTCTGATAGCACCCATCTCCAATATTCTGAACATCCAGGTCCTTCCGGGTAAACCGTACCTTTATGTCCGCGCTACAGATCCTTTTGTAGAGGATAGTTTTATAACATACAAGATAGATAAAACAGATTGGTCTTCCGAACGCTTAAAATACTATGAGGACTTCGATAAATCTCTGAATTAGCCTCGAGCTTATCGATAATACATTGAAAAATAACACTTGTGTGGCTAATTGCGATGTTTGTTCGTCGATACTGTTTTATCAATGCCATAATTGAGTGTAATTGGTTAAGTGTCATATGGATAAATCACAACACCGGGAGAGATCAGCGATTCTGTGAATTCTCGATTTGCTATTTAACGCGAATTTAACATCAAATCATGTATGCTGAAATATGAAGTGGAGTAGGTTTCATGGAGAGGTGCTGAATATGATAGCAGTTTTGATGCACCAGTTGCAATTAGGTTTTGGATACTATAAAAACCTGAACGTTCCTCGCATGATTTGTAGATTACAACCTTCTAGAAAATAGATTATGTTATAAGCAAAAGAATTATTACTGAACTAAAGGAGAATATATCAGATGGGTTTGCCCTTATTAAATGAAAATAACTTTATTAAAAGATTTCTTACTTTTTTGTTGATCATGTCAATAATTACTCCTTTTTTAATTGCTTGTAATCAAAAAAAGGAGGAGCGTGATCCAAGCGATTGCGTTCACTTTATTTTAATCGCCATGGAAAATGATGATTTACAAGTATACAAAGAAAAGTTTTACTATGAACCTGAAATAAGTCAGACACAGGCAGAAAATGGGTTT
>CALBTS010000349.1 GCA_937968035.1 uncultured Methanomethylovorans sp. | reverse complement strand
CGGTGAATCATGTAGCCAGCTTCATTACAATTTGCTACTGTGTTATATGTAACTATAACATTGGTTGAATTCACATCAAGGTAAATCCCTCTGGCTATATGTCTTTCAGGGTAAGGTGTACCAGTTGTATTTCCGATCACATTCATTATAATGTTTCCATCTATTTTTCTGGAAACACCTTCTGAGGCAGTATAAATACCTCCTCCATCATTGAGTGTAAGTAAAATGTCGTGGATGTAGTTATTCTGAATAGTGATTACATCGGCTATTGAAGAAAGCTTGATGCCGCAGTAACCGATATTTCTTATAATATTATTCTTAATCAGGCAATCATTATCATTTATTGCGACTCCATTTGCAAGATTCCCACAAAATGCCTGGCCTTCAATAAGTCCAACATTCTCAATTGTATTCAAAGTTATTTTGTGGTGGTTTCCTAATGCCATAATGCCGGTTTGATTACAGACTGAAATCAAGTTGTTAGTAACCGTACTATAATTACCCCGTAAATTGATTGCATTCTGACCTGCAAAAGTGAATCTAGAATTCTTTATTGTTATATAATCATTAGCAGAAACAGTGAATTCTATCAAATTAGAGGCAGAACCCCTGAAATGCAGGTCATCAATAGTAATATGATCTTTACCAGAATCATAGAGCAGAGAATTCAATGTTGCTACTTCAATTTTAAGCCCAGATGGGTCTTTTGTACCAAAATTGATATAAATCTTTTCTGCCTCGGTATCATGATACCATTCACCAAATGAATTAAGAGTTCTCCTGTCATTCTGGATAAAGTACCCGTGTTTTGCGATGGCATCCTGAGTAGTGCCTAAGGAAGAATAATACAAAGTGCTGCCGGAATGAGCTGTGATTTTGCATCTGTCAATTGACCAGTCATTCTTCCTGACAACAACCTCGGCTCCTTTCCAGTTTATATCAGATCCAAGTTCGACATCATTTATTGAAGTATTTGTTGTTGCTGATTCAAATATATTATAGGTATTATTTGGCCATCTGCCCATTGCATATTGTTTCCCATCAATGAGGACCATATTTGTGAGGTCTTCAGAACTTAATGATGCCGAAAAGACGTTATTTCCTTCGTTGGTCCATGACTTTAACTCTGTGATCCCTGTTATTACAGGTTTTTCTCCGGTTCCGTATGCTCCAAGGGTAATCGGAGATCCCGAGCTACCAGATCTGCCGATATTTATTGTTCCATAAAAAGAATCGCCCCTTTTAAAAAGAATCCTGTCACCGGGATTAAGGGTAGCAAAAACAGAATTGACTTTATCTATTGTTGCCCAGGCTGTTGCGTCGGAGGTTCCCTGATTCAGGTCATTGCCTCCGGTTTTTACATAATAGTCTGTGGCTGTAGCTATGGTGCTTAGAACCAGGAAAATGAAAGAAAAAGTGGTCTTCATAAGAGCTTTTTCGAATGACGAATGCGATTATAATTTTGACTAACGTATCTTTTTTTACGACGAATGACGATTTTTGTTACACAAAAGTCGCTTAATATTTGCCTGTTCAAATTAAGCATAAAATTCATTAATGTGCACACGAATCGATCGTTTTTGCAGTTAGTTAATAGAAATCCTATTTATACTATATGAATTTTCTTAATTCTGAACCAGTTCAGTTTTTTCTCAGATTTATTACAAAAGGTCATGAGAGGAGTGTTAAGGCAAAAAAAAACATTATAAGCTCACTTCTGATCAAGGGTGTTAGTATTGCAATCAGTTTTGTTACTCTTCCGTTAACCCTGAATTATGTCGATGCTTCTACCTATGGCGTATGGCTCACAATGAGCTCTATCGTTGGTTGGTTTGTGTTTTTTGATATTGGGCTAACTCAGGGTTTGAGAAACCGTTTTGCGGAAGCAAAAGCAAAAGGAGACATTAAGCTTGCGAGAATTTATGTAAGTACTACATATGCCATTCTTGGCATGATATTTACATTAGTGTGGATTGTTTTCATCATTACCAACCAATTTATTGACTGGTCGAGACTTTTGAACGTGTCAGAATCAATTAGACCGGATGTCACGAACTTAGCCATAATTGTTTTTACATATTTTTGTATTTCGTTTGTGTTTAGAATTATCACAACAGTTTTACTGGCTGATCAATTCCCTGCAAAATCTTCATTGATTGACCTTTCTGGACAGATTATTGCCTTGGTTATCATTGTAATTCTTGTAAAAACGACTGAGGGTTCGTTAATTAAACTGGGTCTTGCCTTTTGTGTCTCACCACTTGCTGTCCTGATTGGAGCCAATTTTGTATTTTTTAAGGGCAAATACAAACAATACAGTCCTTCGTTGTCATTTGTAAAATTTTCATATGCCAAGGACCTGTTTAATCTTGGAGTAAAATTTTTCATCATACAATTAGCTGCAATAATTCAATTTCAAACAGCTAATTTAATAATTGCCAGAAACTTCGGCACTGCTGATGTAACAGCTTACAATGTGGTTTATAAGTATTTTGGAATTCCGTATATGATTTTTAATATTTTTCTTGTTCCATTCTGGTCAGCATCTACTGAAGCTTATCAAAAAAATGATATTTATTGGATAAAAAATGGAATTAAAAGATATAATCAGTTAAATATACTGATACTTCTTGGCACTATTATTATGCTAATCTTTTCAGGCCCATTTTATAAGGTATGGTTAGGTGAGGGCAAGGTAGCTGTACCTCTGTCACTCTCCTTCTGGGGTTTTGTTTACTTTAACGTGATGATGTATGGCGGTAAATATGTTCAGCTATTGAATGGTTTGAGCTATTTGCGCATACAGTTTATATCAAGTATATTAAGCCCTTTTCTTTATTTGGGTGTAGTAATGATTCTGATCAGGAATTTTCAAATAGGAGTCTACTCTTTGTTCATCGCTTCTGTAATTGCAAATTTTAATGGATTAATTCTGGCTCCTCTGCAGTACCATATGGTTATAAATCATAATAGAAAAGGAATCTGGATAAAGTAAAGATTAAATCTTTGGCACTACCATGGTTACCAAAAGACTCTTAGTTTTTGTCAGTTTGATACTGGCTGTTTTGTTTCATTTTGTTTTCTATTTGAATTATTATGGCCCGTCAATAAGTTCCTTGAAGGGTGATCCTAAATATGTACTCGCAATAGGGTCAGCAATAATTATAGTCTTTCTATATTTCACGACATACTGGCGGGCTGATTTGAAGGGGAATAACCTCTCATTGCTTTTTGATATTCTGATATTATGGTTCTTTATCTCATTGACCCGGAGTATATTGGAAATCACGACTCTGAGAGGTATCATTTCATTTATGTTTGATAACTATCTGGCTCTTTCGTTTTTTCCTTTACTTTTTTTTATTATAGGGATTAATTCGAATTATTTCCATATGACCAATAAAATATTGTTTATATATGTTGTATTGGCATTTCTTTTTTCACTTCCTTTCATTCATAATTTTGAACTTCAGCTATATTTGGTATACCCATTGTTCTTTATAATACTTACCATTCCATTGAGGAGATCAGCTGAAAGAATTTTAATTGTTTCAATCTCTATTACTGTAATTGTTGTTTCTCTTACCAATCGGGCAGGAATAATACGTATCCTGTTTAGTTTTTGTATCGTTGCTGCCTATTTCATAATGCATAAGGTTCATATTAATAAAAAGTTCCTTTATACATTAGTGTTTATAGTACTGATGATTCCTCTGGCGTCGTTGTACCTTGGACTTAAAGGACAAAGTGTATTTCAGATGATCCTGGGGGATGAAAACACGCCTTACAGTCAGCTTAATCCATATGCAGATACAAGAACATTTTTATATTATGAAGTTTTTCAAGATCTTAAGACAAATGACGTTCTCCTATTTGGGAAAGGCTTAAATGCAGGATATGATTCGCCCTCATTTCATACTTACCGTAGGGAGGTAGTTGAGGTTGGATTTCTCCAAATCTTAATGAAAACTGGTATCGTAGGATTTATTCTTTACTTTTCAGTTTTAGTTGTTGCAATCTTCAAGTCTATTGGACGTTCAAATAACCTATTTCTTAAGGCGTTAGGATTCTTGCTGACTGGTTACATAATCATGCTTTTCATTGAAAATCAGCTAGCATATAACCTGTTCAATATTTGTATATGGCTGGTTGTAGGTATGTGTTATTCTCCCGTGCTTAGAGATTTGAACGATAAGGAGATCGGCGTCCTGTTTCACAAAAAGCAATAAGGATCACTAATTTTCTATTCTCCAATGTTATGAAAAAGGCTTTAAGGATTTTATGGTTTACAAACACACCTTCATTGGCTACTGCAAAACTAGGGATGCATAACTATTTGGGAGGTTGGATCTCTTCATTGGAAAAAGAAATTTCAAAATGCCAAGACATAAAGTTAGGCGTTGCATTTCCCTTTGAGGATACATCAAAAGATACGTTTTTTATTGGAGATACCCAGTATTTCCCTTTACCCTTGTCAATGGAAGGCAGTAGATTAGCCGGATTACTGAAAAGGTGGATGCATAGGGTGGACTCGTTGAATGATATTATAATCTTTGATGATGTTATTAAACAATTCAATCCAGATATTATTCATGTTTTTGGAAGTGAAAGATCATTTGGACTCATTGGGTCTAATTGTAAGATTCCAATGATCTTGCAAATACAGGGTAATCTGTCAGTATATACCGAAAAGTGGTTTACTGGAGTTACTTATGTCGATGTGCTTCGTTATTGCCGAAAGAAATCTTTGTTACAGGGATATGGGATCTTTCATTCATATTATCTTTTCAGAAAATGGGCAATTCGAGAGAGAGAAATTTTTAAACATTGTAATCACATCATAGGTAGAACAGATTGGGACAGAAGGATCTCAAGAATATTGTCTCCAGTGAGCAAATATTATCATTGTGATGAATTATTAAGAGAACCTTTTTATACAAAACAGTGGCAATACTCTGACAGGAGTGAAAAAATCTTCGTTTCGACAATAAGCCCAGTGACATATAAGGGATTAGAGACCATCCTGAAATCAGCCAACCTCATAAAAGGCTTGAGGAAGGTAGAGTTTAAGTGGTATTTGGTTGGAGTTAAGGGCAGCGAAGAAATCATAAAGATTTCGGAGGGTTCAACTGGCCTTAAGTTCTGCAATAATAATGTAATATTCAAGGGCTCATTACTAGCAGATCAACTAATAGAATACCTAGTAAATTGTGATTGTTATGTTCATCCCTCACACATCGAAAATAGTCCTAACAGTGTGTGTGAGGCGATGTTAATTGGCACCCCAGTTATCGCAACATATGCCGGAGGGACTTCGACTATTGTTCAGAACGGAATTGAAGGTATACTTGTTCAAGATGGAGATCACTACGTTCTTGCAGGTGCAATAATGGAGTTAATTCATTCTCCTGGACAAATGAGAGCTTTTTCAAAAAATGCACGTAAAAGAGCCCTGGAAAGGCATAATCCACAAACGGTGGTAAGTAATATCTTGGATATTTATCAGGACGTGCTCAAATCGGATTAAAATGTCTTTTCCCAGAGTAATTATTATAGGTGAAACATTCCGGTCAAACGGTGGTGGGGGCATAACCATGATGAATCTTTTTAAAGATTGGCCTTCAGACAATTTGGCTGTTATAACTGAACTAACCGCGGAAAGTTCCCCAACGTTTCACTGCCAGAAATACTACCAGATTGGCTATCATGAAAAGAAAATTATATTCCCGCTGTTGTGGATTAAGAAGAGGATACTTTCTGGAGAAGTAATGGTCGGAAATAATCGGAAGGATCAGCCCTGGGCAGGGAAAGGATTATCTGGTCCAAGGTCTCTTCTTAAATTGTTATATTATAAGACAATAAAGATTTTGGGCATAAATCATTTAACATATAAAATGCAATTGTCAGAAAAACTACTGCATTGGGTTAAAAACTTTTCTCCTGACATAATTTATCACCAGCCATTTAATTTTTCGGATATGCAGCTTGCTTACCAGTTGAAACGTGCAATCAATATTCCGATGGTCATACATGTCATGGATGATATTGTTAGTTTTGCTAACAAACCCAACCTGCTCTATTACTATTGGCAAAAAAAAATACATGGACTCTTTAGGATGCTGATTGATTCTGCATCTGTCTGCCTTAGCATTTCAGACTATATGAGTGTAGAGTATTATAATCGATATAATAAAAATTTTATAGCATTTCGGAATCCTGTTGAATTAGATGAGTGGATGCCACATATGAAAAAGCAATGGGAACTCAGCACCCCAATAAGAATCGTGTATACAGGCCGGTTAGCTGTTCCAAACCTAAACTCTTTATTACTATTCTGCCGCGCAATTAGTAATGTCAGGGAAAAAGGTCATGATATAGTGCTTGATATTTATTCCTTGGATGAGAACCATAGCTTTTATAGACGCCTTAAGACTCTTGACGGCATCAGTATAATGAAACCAGTTCCTTACTCTCAAATACCTGAGTTAATTAGCGGTTATGATATTGCTTTACTTCCAATTGACTTCAATAGCCGTAGTATACAATTTGCCAGATTCTCTATCTCAACAAAAACATCAGAATATCTGATCTCAGGAGTTCCTGTTATATTGTTGGCACCTGTTGAAATTGCGCTGACTGATTATGCTCATAAAAACAAATGTATGTATATTATAAGCAATAGCGATTTAAAGAATATTGAGAATAGACTGATAGAGCTGATTATCAACCAGTCTTTAAGGGAAGACATTGCACGAAAAGCGATCAACGTTGCAAGGATCGACTCAGATGCTTGCAAGGTAAGACAAGAATTCAGATCTCTGATTAAAATTGCCCATTCATTAGAAGAGAATTAATTTTAGCAAATACCTGTCATTGGCAATGGATCGTGTGATGAATAAGTAAAATATAGCAAATGAATGGGATAAGTATAATCATACCGGTTTATAACAGACAGGAATTCATTGGCAAAGCTATTCAAAGCGTGTTAAGTCAAAGTTTTGATGGTGAGATTGAATTAATCATTTCTGATGATGGTTCTACAGACAATACTTTGGAGATTGTGAAGTCAATGGGGGAACAAATCATTGTTATTGAGAAACCTGACAACGTAGTTAGCACAGGTCCATCAGGAGCAAGGAATCGAGGACTTTTAGTCGCAAAACAGTCTTATATTGGCTTTTTGGATTCAGATGATTTCTACCTCCCTGGGCACCTTGACCGGGCATATGCTGCAATTTATGGAAATTCCGAGATTGGATTCGTTTTTTGTAGAACTCTTATGTGTCAGGAAGATTCTGGTACAATGCTTTATAAGAGATGGACTACTACACGGGTTTTAAAGAATGATATTCTACATCCTGTGGTATCAAGATCATTTATTGTTACTACAAATGCCTTTTTATTTAGACGCGATGTATTTTCGCGAGTTGGATATTTTAATGAAGGATATAGTAATGCAGAGGACGGCGATATGTGGATGAGAATTAGTGAACAATACAAAGGCATGTTTTTAGATTATTACGGAGTAGTTTACAGAGTGAATTATAGCCATGACCAGCTCACTAGAAAAGATAGCATTACCATAAACACGAGCTCACTTAAAGTCTTTAAAGATGCCATTGATCGGTATTACACCTTGGGTTTGAAGAGTCAGTTCAGAATATTATCCTTGAAAAGGTCTTATTATTATTACAAATATGTAAGCCGTAAATACATTTATAGACTCATTTCAATTTTCCTTGCTATGAAATATCCATTTGGATTTGTGCAACGTATACCTCTATTTTACAATAGTCTAGTATCTAAGAGAAAGAATGGTAGATGGCAAAACCTAAAATGGTATATTAAAAATTCTAACAATTCAAATTAGCGTAATCAATCCTAGCCTGAATTATTCATAAATAAAGGAGAGAAAGTTCCCTGAAATTGCTGAAGTA
>CALBTS010000348.1 GCA_937968035.1 uncultured Methanomethylovorans sp. | reverse complement strand
TTATGTTTTCTTTGATTTTGATAAAGCCGTCAGACCCTTCTCATCTGCCTTCCGCCCATTTATAGAAAGGAAGAACACTGACTGTCTGATTCCTTTCGTTTGTAATGTTAACTATCTTTCGTTAGTAACGAATACTCTTGATTATTTCATCCTGTTAAACAGGTTTTTTCTTTATTTACCCTTTGTCAAATGCCTTATCAATAATTTTCCTCGCATAATCAACCATGAACAGGGGAATGTTTATCAGACCCTCATCTTTCTTGAGATTGCGAAGGGAAAACCTGACACTGAGTCCTGGTGCGTATTCTTTTTTGTAATAAGCCAGGCTTTTGCTCCTGATATTTTCATCAGACTTTACCTCAACAGGAATGACCTGGTTCCTGTATTGAATAAGGAAATCAACCTCTGCTTTGTTTCCTGACCGCCAGTAACGGGGTATTGGTTCAAACTGACCGGTCAGACCTGACAGGATATAGTTTTCCGTAAGCGCTCCCTTGAATTCTGTGAACATGCGATTCCCTTCTGAAAATGCAACAGGATCAAGCAGTGATAGCCGGCGGAGCACTCCCACGTCAGGGAGATAGACTTTAAACGCAGTCAGATCATCATATGCTGTCAAAGGGATGCCTGGCTTTTCTGAACAATATACTTTGGTAACCAGGCCTGCATTGCTGAGCCATAAGAGGGCATCTTCATACTCCCTGGCCCTGGCACCCGGTCTGACTGCCTGGTAAAGGAATTTCTTGTTCTCCCTGGCAAGCTGGGAAGGCAATGAATTCCAGATATAATTTATCTTGGGAATGTCTTTTTTTTCGACATGTTTTGAGAAGTCAAGCTGATAGGAACTGATGACACTTTGTAACACAGCCTGGGTGGCATTAGTGTCCCTGGCCCCCAGCAGGGTGGCTACTGCTTCAGGCATACCGCCAGATATAAAGTACATCTTAAGCTTTTCACAGAGAGGATTAAAAAAAATCTCCGGGATTGGCTCAGGTTTGTCTATCTGCTCGAGGTAACCATATAAATCGGGAGCTTCTTCTGAAAGGAACTCTGAAAATGTAACCGGATAAACCTGTAAAAAATTAACCTTCCCTACAGGGAATGATTTGTCGTGCCCAAGGGCTACTCCCAACAGCGAGCCTGCACACGCCACAGCGTATTCCGGGGCTTCTTCACAAAAATACTTCAGTGAATTGAGCGCCTCACCTGATTCCTGTATTTCATCGAAGATTATCAGGGTTTTCTGAGGCTGAATAGCCCTTCCATGGACAAGTGACAGATTATCAATGATCCTTCCCGGATCCCGTGTGGTTCTGAAAAACTGACTTAGTTCCTCCTGCCTCTCGAAATTGAAATACGCCGTATCGTCAAAATACTTCTTTCCGAAATGCTTTAAAAGCCATGTTTTGCCAACTTGTCTGATTCCAGTCAACAATAATGGTTTCCTGGAGGATTTTATTTTCCACTCAGCCAGCTGTTCCAATGCCTTTCTCCTGATCTCCATTTATCACACAATTAATAATCTTTTCGTGAATTTAATCACATTTTTCATATTAATTAGTGTTTTTTGAGAAAATTATGTCCGCCCAGGCAAAAGCCTCAGATTTTAATAACCTCATCAAACCACCTTGTCACCGACTCCCTGTGGGTCACGAAGACTATCGTCACCCGTTCCTTCAGCTTCGCCAGCACCTCCATCACGGTGGCCTCGTTCTCGGCATCGAGCGACGAAGTGGCCTCGTC
>CALBTS010000347.1 GCA_937968035.1 uncultured Methanomethylovorans sp. | reverse complement strand
AAACACGCGCCACCGCGACTCTGCGCCAACAACACATACCGCCGAACGTTAGGCACAAGCATAAGCAATTATGAACAAGAATATAAATACTAGCGAACACAATTCAAATATTGCTTATCAACTAAAATGCCACAGATTATGAGAAGTCTATCCGTTCTTTATATTATGTTGGTTATACTTAATAGCTGTAAAAGTGCTACTAGTCAACAACTTGAATTTAATTACTGTGATTCTGCTTACATTGAACTAAGGGTGTTAAATTGTCAAGACACAGCTAAATTCAGTCTTAGAACCACGCCCTTGATACCCAGCGGCTGCATAAACAAAGAAATTTATATTGTTCAGGATGGTACCTACCACTTTTCCCATAAAACCATCAAACCTGATTTAATAGATTTCACATTAAGAAAAAGATTTCAAACCTATGTAGTCCCTGGCGACACCCTAAGGATAACTGCAAATCTGAATCCAAATCTGAACGATGATCAATCAATTATTATTGATGGTGTTTATGGGAAGATCAGTACTTTCTTTTCAAAGAAAGCAGAAAAACTGGGCTACTGGGATATCCACTCGGTGCTATCAAATATTATCAACTCATCGTACAACCTTGATAGAACATTTATCCTTTTAGACTCGGCATTTAACGCTGAAAGTAGATTTCTTGATGATTTTCTTAGGACAACGCAATTAGAAGAATGGTTCTATCAAACTATAATGGCAGATATTGAATACGGTAGATGTCAGTGGAAATACAATGCTCTGTTTAATCGAAAGTACTTCCATCATAATAAAGATCAGATTGATCCGAGCAGTTACAAGATACTCGGGAATGAAAACATGTATAACCCATCAGCAAAGTTTTCAAGAGCCTATTATGATTGCCTTAGCTCCTATTTCATGGCAAATAATGAGGATGGCCTTGAGAACATTACTGGTTTTAACAGAGCATTTCCTTTGGTTGAAAGATCTATTGATGATGCTAAGAATGTGATAAAGGGAGATATACTTGAATTCTTTGTAGGTTATAAGATATCTTCATTACTTGAAGGGAGCAAGGAGGTTCGAGAGATAGAAAAAGTTAATTCTTTATTACATGAAATTCAAGGCCTCATTATTCATCAGGAGATAAATGAAATTTTGCATGATCAAAGAGAATATCGGTCAAAGTTTTTAATTGATAAGAGAAATAGTAGAATCCAACTACAGTTGTAAAATCTCAATTTGAACATTATGATAAATAATTGACCAAAAATGCCTGTGCCTAACAGGTCGGTATATGTCATTGGCGCTCCGCACCGCTAGAATTTTATGGCTAAAGAAGACGGCTTAGTGGTCGGCGGTGCGGCCTGCCCCGGCTCCCGCCGGGGACCCCCTTGTAGTGTCACGGTTTTTGCCAACGCGAGAATAAACAAATAACATCATATTCCTGCATCGCACCACGAGTGCAAAAACACGCGCCACCGCGACTCTGCGCCAACGCCACATACCGCCGAACGTTAGCTGTAAGGCTAAGTTGATTAATAAATTAAAGCCATCGTACAAGCAAGAGATTTGCAGCCCGTCCCCGCTACCATCCCTTCGCTGCAAAACACTTGCTTTTTATCCTATACTGCTAATTTGAATTGGACAATGATAAGTTGAAGGATACTCCAATATTGCTTTACCAGGCATGCCATGATTTTATCGTTTTTCAACATGATCTATCGGTATACAAACTTTAATCTTTAATTATTATAGTATTTGCTTGATAATTCAATAATTTTTCTATATTTACATAAGTAAAGTTGCAATACTAGTCAAATTAACTGAAACTCATGTATAAAGGAATAGCAGTATTCTGGTACTGCTACTCCAAATTAAAATTAAGTAAAACGGGCTATGCCCAAAAACGCAAAATTATGAAAAAGACGAACAAAAATTCACCTAGGCGCACTTTATTATTATGCGGCTATTTGACTTTCTTAGGATCAGTTCTCTTTATGGGGTCTTGTAGCCGGCAAACTGATGATTTAACCCAAAATCAAACCATCCTTGTCAATTCGTTTGATGAAATTATCAGTAAAGCTGCAATTCCAATGAGTGTAAAGGATAACACCTTAGTATTCAGCTCTGAAGAAAATTTCCAAAAATGTATAGACTTTTTAAACTCAGTAGGAGATGAGAACTTTGATGAGTGGGAAAATCACTACGGCTTCAACTCCTTTAGAAGATCACCGAGTTTTAAGAATGTCAAAGAAAAAACGGATAATCTGTTTGCCACCCTCCTTAACTGCAATTCGGAAATCATAATTGGTGCAAATAAATTCACAATAGATTTTAATAAGGAAAAGGTTTATGTTTCCTACGCTAATGAGATTATTGATACCAAAAGCGAAGCAGGGACTTCTGCCAGTATTACAACCGAATATGATTTTACTGACGATATCTTCTCAATAATTGAGAAAGGAGGAGCAGAAACAAAAGGAACCTATTGTGGAGGAAGGGATATTGCCAGTTCTTTCCCATTATTTGGTTGGCCGGGCGATTATATCTGGCTAAGAGTAAGGTACTATACGATTGGCATCTACAACACTGTTACTATTCGCATGGAACAGGTTTTTACTTTCTGGGACATGTATATTTATAGCAATTTGGTCATGGGTTTTCATACAAATACAGGAGAAAGTACATGGGCAAACAACGTGACATCAGGAACATTTGATGGCATAGATGAAGAAAGATCAACACCAGGAGATTTAGAAGTTCGACCCTATGCAAGGACCAGAAGGTTGACTTACCTTTACCTTAACTCTGATTTCTACGCATCATGCGATTGTGCCCCTTTTTATAATTATGCTCTCAGCTTAAGTATTTGTTGCCATTCGCCGGGGTGTGATCATTAATTATTGGGTCACTATTGTCAAGTACATGAGTTTCAGTTTTTTTCAAAACATAAAACCTACGAATATGAATCCAATACTATCTATTAAGAGAATAATTCTTGGAGCTGCCATTATTCTATTAAGCATGCCCGCGCAATCCCAGGTAAAGCCTGAAGTAACAATAGGCCTGAAATTTAACTCAGAGCTTCTCATTACAACTACACATGACAATCATCCACCAGCTCTTGAGGTTGGTGGTGGTATAAACCTGAATGAGAAATGGTATACAGGAATCAATGCTAATTATTTTAAGACAAAATCCAGCATTACTGAAGCCAAACATTTTCTCATTGAAATTGAATTAAGGAGATCATTTGGATTTAACGCCGTTCCAAAAATCAAACTTGATCTATCATTACGGCCAGGATATTTTCTTGTCGATGCATATTCACTCTCAACATCTACCGATTTAGAATTGTACAAGACTTTGGCAATCTCGCTGAGTACAGGTATTTCTTATCTAATATCAAATAATATCAAGTTTTCAGTCAGACCAGGACTTACCTGGCTCCCGCAGGAAAGAAACCCATTAACTGACAAACAAAGAATCGGAGCCTTCTGTGGAGCAAATTTTAGCTATATTTTCTAACCTCTGCTATGAGATATGAAGTATAAAGCCATCATCATAATACTTCTGCTGGCATCATGCACCAAAGTCATTGAAATTGATTTACCGGATCCTCCAGATAAACTCGTTGTCAACTGTTTTTTTTCAACCGGCGACAATTTTATTGTTCATTTAAGTCATTCGCAGAATATATTGGCGGAAGATACAACAGTAATAAAAAATGGAGATATCAGGCTATATGCTAATGACATTTACCTGGGCAGTCTCAATCATATTGTCGATGGATTTTACTCACATGATACAATGGTTGCACGTGCAGGAGTAAAGTATAAAATTACTGCCGCAGCATCCGGGTACGATCTGGTTGAAGCTGAAGATTCAGCACCAGCAGTTACTCTTCTGGATAGTGTTTTTTATGATCCCGATCCATATACAGATTCTGAAGGCAGTTACTATTACAAAATGCAACTGTTTTTTGCAGACAATAGCTCACATCGCAACTTCTATGAAGTTAATGTACTGCGCTTTAATGATGAAGATGAATTTGAACTTATAAGGTTAAATGGTGATAACGAAAAAGTAATAAAAAATGAGGGTGATGAAGAATACTATAGTGGACTATGCATATTCTCCGATGAACTCATTAACGGTATACAATACATCCTTAAACTTAGAACCAGTAGCACTTTAATTGGTAACAGAAAAGAGATGCGCCTGTTGTCGGTTAGTGAAACGTTTTACAAATACCGTAAATCCTGGATCAGACATTCATTTGCACAATTTCCGGACTTAGCTAACCCGATGGAGCCAGTAACATTATTCTCAAATGTTAAGGGAGGATTTGGCATTTTTGCAGGATATTCCGTTAATACCGTAATAACCTATTGAAGATGAGACTCAAAAACATTTGTTATCTCATTGCTGCCTTGTTTTTCTTCGATGAAACGTCCTTAGCCCAAGAAGTATTAGTAAGTGGCTTTGTTAAGGATTCCGATTCAGCCGAACCATTGATTGGAGCATATATCTCATGCCCTGGAAACAACTATATCACTTCTACTAATAACTTCGGGTACTTTACTACAAAGATTAAACAAGGAACAAATGACTCCCTAATCATCAGTTTTATAGGTTATCGAACCGATACAGTAAGGCTAAATACTAAAAGTGACACAACAATAGTAGTCTGGCTTCAAGCTGGAGTCACACTAGAAGAGGTATCAGTAGTTGCGAATATATCACAAATTGCTGGCCGGGAACAGATGAGTCTCCTTCATGTTCTGATTTCAGATTTTAAAGTATTACCGTCATTTGTTGAACGGGATGCAATTAAAAGCCTTCAACTTTTACCCGGTATTGCTTCTGGTTCCGAAGGACAAAGTGGCCTCAACGTCAGAGGAGGCAGCCCTGACCAAAATTTGTTCTTACTTGATGGTGTTACATTATACCATGTTAATCACCTTGGCAATTATCTATCAGTGTTTGAAACTGAGGCGTTGAAGGACATTAAACTCTTCAAGGGAGCATTTCCTGCAAGATACGGGAGTCGACTTTCATCAGTAGTGGATATAAGGGTAAAAGATGGCAACAAATATTCAACGCATGGCAACCTCTCGCTGGGTTTATTATCGACCGGTGTTTTATTGGAAGGGCCTATTAAAAAAGAAAAATCATCCTTTCTGTTCTCCTTCAGAAGATTCTGGCCCGATATATTCATGTTGCCTTTGAGCTCAATAGCTTTGGATGGTGGGTCTGTCGGATACAATTTTTATGATAACATAATTAAGACTAATTATGAAATCACTTCCAAAGACAAAATGTTCTTAAGTTTTTATTTTGGACGTGATGCTTACAGCACCAATTTTCATGAAAAAAAGAGCTCCTCTGAAACAGATGCTAAAAACATAATCAGATGGGGCAATGCGCTTTTCTCAAGCAGGTGGACTCATGTCTTTGGCCCTGCATTATTTGGTGAGTTTAGTTTAGGGTATACAAACTATCGAAACATAAGTATGTTTAACTACGACTATAAAGATGCTGTAAACAATATATCGGAAACTTATAAATCAGAATACTACTCTGGTATAAATGACTTTACTCTCAATTCCGCTTATGAGTATTCACCATTTAGCATTCTCAAGTTCAAGTTTGGGGGAGGTGGAGTTTATCACAGCTTCAATCCAGGTAAGTTTACCTATCAATCAAATAACGATGGTGTTAGTGACAATGAGGACATGATTGATTATCCTCGGATAAACGCATTTGAAAGTTTCATTTATGTCGAGAACGAAATAGACCCTCTAGATTTCCTAAGTCTAAATCTTGGCCTTAGATGGAGTGGTTACAACACAGAATTGAAATTCTATCAATCTTTTGAGCCAAGATTATCTGCAAAGGTAGAAGTCGGTAACCTTTTCGCCATCTCGGCTTCATACAGTAAGATGCAACAATATATTCACCTGCTTACAAACTCAGGGTTAGGCTTAACTTCTGATTTGTGGATGCCTAGTACTTCAGGTATCCCGCCTGAAAAATCGAATCAGGTTGCAGTTGGAATAACGAAATCGATTGAGAATATTGGGATCAATATAACGGTTGAAGGATATATTAAGAAAATGAGTGATCTTGTTACTTTCAAAGAAGGGGCTGCTTTCTTCTCAGGAACAGCTTTTTGGGAAGACAAAATTGAAAAGAACGGCATGGGAGATTCAAGAGGTATTGAAATCCTCCTGCAGAAAGCAACCGGCAATACAACTGGTTGGATTTCTTACTCATTATCAAGTTCCAACAGACAATTTGAAAACATCAATCGGAGCTTGAAATACCCATATATCTTTGACCGGAGGCATAACCTTTCGGTTGTTCTTAAAAGAAAGCTGAAAGATAATATTGATATTTCGGCTACCTGGGTTTATGGCTCTGGGCTTCCTATCACTCTAGCAACCGGAAAATATAAAGCCATTACCACAAAAGAGTATTTCAATAATACTGGAAGCATATATTCTTATGATTTTGATGCTTACCTCTATGAAGGTAAAAATGGATTCCGAATGAGGGATTATCACAGGCTGGATGTTGGAATAAATTTCTACAAGGAAAAGAAAAGAGGGACCAGAACATGGTCATTGAATATTTATAATTTTTACAACCGGCAGAATCCTCATTATTATTACATTGATTATCCCGAAAACAGCTCATCTTCAAATGGAGAAACTCCCCAAATGAAAGTTTTCCAGAAGAGTCTTTTTCCAATCATGCCAACGATAAATTATAGTTTTAAGTTCTAGATACCAGTAATTGAATATAGCATTTATCGCAAGTCTTTGATAGTAACAAAAACTAGTCAAATTCGATAAAAAGGAACTTCCCTTCGCTGTCAGGCACTTCCCGCAAACAGCCCTTTCAAAGACCGCCTTATTGTTTGCGTGAAGAGCCTTCCAGCCCATCCCGCGTACCATTAATTTTCAAAGAGAACCAATAAGAATAATAAAGAGCCCTACAGCTAACAGGTCGGTATATGTCATTGGCTTCGGCTGGTTTTTGCGCGCCGGTCCGCCAGACTGGCACACCAAAACCAGTTGGTGCTTTTTCGGCCCGGCTTTGCGGCAGAAGCCGCCGGGCAAAAACCAGCCGGCCGGCCCCGCTCCCGCGGGGCACTCCCCTTGGTGTCACGGTTTTTGCCAACGCGAGAATATAGTAATAACAGCATAATCCTGCATCGCACCACGAGTGCAAAAACACGCGCCACCG
>CALBTS010000346.1 GCA_937968035.1 uncultured Methanomethylovorans sp. | reverse complement strand
ATACCAAGACAATATCTAACGAGACCGTTGTGTGGTTTGATATCGAAGCCAAAGAAAAGATTCAGATGCGACTCATTCCTATATGCCAAGAAACACTTGGACATGAATAGGCTCGAACTTGATAGCGATCCTTGCATAAATATGCCTGAGATGATGTCTAATACGCCTAGAACCGAATGGATGATTTAATTGCGTATTGGCTAAAAAAACACTGTTATGGTTTTAAAAGCTCGAATCGGTAAATACTGGAATAATTTAAGAGGTTGGAGGACTTCGAGGAAGATTATTGTGATAGAATCAGACGATTGGGGAAGCATTAGAATGCCTTCCAAGGAGATCTATAATAAATGCCTTAAAGCCGGGTACCAGCTTGATAAAACAGTATATGAACGATATGACTCATTGTTAAGCGCCGAAGATCTTGAGTTGTTTTTCGGGCTTTTAAAACAGTATAAGGACAAGAAAGAAAACAATCCAATCATTACTGCCAACTCTGTTGTAGCAAATCCGGATTTCGAAAGAATTCGGAGAGACAATTATCAATCATATAGATTTGAGTTAATTACCGATACTTTTAGGAGATATCCGAAGCATGAAAATAATTTTGGTCTGTGGCAGAAGGCAATGGATGAGAAATTGTTCTTTCCTCAATTTCATGCCAGGGAACACCTGAATGTTGACCTTTTTATGGATGCGTTGAGAAAGAAAGATCCTGATATGCTTTTTGCATTTAACCTGAATATTCCTGGTCTCCCTCCTAAAGCTGGTGACCTTGGCGGAAACAGATATATTGAGTCAACCCATTTCAAAACAGAGGAAGAAAAAGTCAGAAAATTGAGAAACACACTTGATGGACTTGATCTCTTTGAAAAGATTTTCGGGTATAAATCAGAAACCATTACACCTACTAACTATATCTGGAGTACAGACTTTAATAAACCCGTATCAGTTAGAGGAGTGAAAGCATTTCAGGGTCAGAAGAGAATTTATGAGCCAATTGATGGAGACGGTTACAAAACTCATTTTCCTTTCCTTGGACAAAAGAATTCGCTTGGTCAGATTCATCTGGTTCGCAATGCAACCTTTGAGCCGGCATCTATGGAAAAAATGGGATACAATGATCCTGTTGATCGTTGCCTTTCTGATATATCGATTGCTTTTAAAATGGGGAAACCTGCGATTATTTGCAGTCATAGGGTAAATTATGTGGGATTTATCGATGAGCATAACAGGGACCGTTCCCTTAAGATGCTAGGAAGACTTCTCGGAAAAATATTGCTTAAGTGGCCTGAAGTTGAATTTATGACCTCAAATAATCTCGCCGATATTATTTTGAGGGAACACGAATTACACGGTGGATATTATTGGCGTAATGCATCTATATAATATAAGATGAGACTTATATTTATTTCCAGAGAACAATATCCTCATGGAGGAGCTGCCTCGAATAGACATATGGCCTTTGCCAAGGGACTTCTGGAATTGGGCCATCAGGTGGTGTTTGTTTTACTTGAAAGGCAAAGCTCATATGGAGATGATTTTGTTTATCAGGATATTCATTTTAAAAGCGCCTGCACACAAATAAAAAATACTAAGAGAGCTCTGAAATCAGGTAAGATTTTGTCTTATTTCAAGCTAATCCAAAATGCCAGACAAATTATAATATCATCATCTGAGAAAGAAAAATTCGATGCAACCATTATTCTATCCAGATGGAATAAGGACATTATTCCATTTCTTTGGATATCCAGATCATTGAAACTGAAAGCAGTTCATGAGAGAACGGAATATCCTTTCATACATTGCAAGAAAACCATTATAGGAAAGTTGAGTTTAACAATTAATCTGAATTTGCTGATCCCAAGGTTCGACGGACTATTTGTAATTAACCATGTCCTGGAGAAATATTTCCGGAATTATGTCGGTGCAAGCAAGCCTATTGAGATAATTAACATGATTGTGGATCCATCTCGGTTTAAACGATCAGAACATAAACGGATTTTAAACTATTTATATATTGCCTATTGTGGAACCCTGAATGATAAGAAGGATGGTGTAGATATTCTACTTAAGGCTTATCTACAGGCTTTAAGCAAAGGGGAGATTCCCACTTCTCTTAAATTAGTACTAATCGGAGAATATGAAGAGAATAATTTTCGTGACGCCCTCGTGCATCTTATCGAAAATTCTGGTTACTCTGACAATATAGTCTTCACTGGTAAAGTTAGCAGGGATGATATGCCAGGATACTTATGTCATGCAGAGGCATTGCTGCTCGCCAGACCTTATAGCAAACAGGCAGAGGGTGGCTTTCCAACTAAACTTGGCGAATACCTGGCAACAGGGAAACCAGTTATCTTAACCAATACTGGTGAAGTGGGTTATTTTCTAAAGGATGGTATAAATGCATTTATTGCGGAACCGGGAAGCATAGAAAGTTTTGCGTCAAAAATTGAATTGGTCTTTTCAGATTACGAGATGGCTCTTGAAGTAGGCAAAAAGGGAGAATTATTGGTGCAAAAGGAATTCAATTATTTCCAAGAAACATTAAAATTAGAAAAATTCATAGAAGAACTATAATGCAGCAACAGGTATCAATTAACATTTGTGGTGATTTTTACATTGATCCGAGTTTACATGAAGAGTGCTATTTCGATGATAGTATAATATCATTGTTTCAAGAAACTGACTTGAACATCATAAATCTGGAAAGTCCTGTAACCGAAAATATTTCCACGGGCATAATTAAATCTGGTCCACATCTTCATCAAGCAGAGGGTAGTCTTACCCAATTGAAAAATCTTAATTCCGGTTTGGTTACATTATCGAATAATCATATAATGGATTATGGACCAGGTGGATTACAAAGCACACTTATCGCTTGTCAAAAAAAGTCTATCAGAACCGTTGGTGCTGGCTTGTCTATAGATGAGGCTAGGCAGCCGTTTACCATAGAAGCACGAGGTAAAAAGATAGCTGTGCTCAACTTCGCTGAGCACGAATTCTCTATTGCAACGTCTATTAAGCCTGGGGCAAATCCTTTTGACATCGTAGAAAGTTCCCGCCAAATAATTGCGGCAAAACAGAAACATGAGTTTGTAATAGTAATAATACATGGTGGACATGAACACTATAGTCTGCCAAGCCCCAGAATGGTTGCGCAATACAGGTTTCTTGCGGAAATGGGTGCTTCTGTTATAGTTGGTCATCATACTCATTGTATAAGCGGATTTGAGATATATAATCATGTACCGATTTTCTATAGTTTGGGTAATTTCTTCTTCACAAGGGAATTTGAGTCTGAATCAGCAAATCTGGGATTAGTCTTAAATTTGAAACTAACCGAGTCAGATAATATAACATGGGATCTTGTACCGATAAGGAAGCATAAAACAAGACACTTTCTTTCAAGATTGACAGTTGAAGAGAGTCAAAATGTGTTGGGAGAAATAAAGAAATATAATAACATAATAGCTGATGAATCCCTATTGTTAGAGAGTTGGAATAGTTATATTGATCAGAATATTGATGAAACTCTATTTGTTTTCAGTCCAATAAATATGATCAAGAATAAAAAAATTAAAAGAGCCTTTAAAAGAATCGGAATTGGCCGGCTGTTCATTAATAAATCACATTATAACAAAATGTTCAGCTTTATGAATTGCGAATCTCTTTTAGACGTTTCATTAAGCTCAATCAAAAAATTCTTAAAAATTTAGAAATGAGGATAGCCATACATCATAAGCCAGGAACCTTTTCAGACGAATGGCTCCGGTTCTGTAAGTTAAATGAAATTGACGTGAAGATTGTCAATTGCTATGATTCAGATATAGTTAATCAGCTCTCAGACTGCGATGGGCTTATGTGGCATTGGTCTCAGACTGATACAAGAGCAGTGCTATTTGCCAAACAGCTCGTTTATTCGCTTGAAAGCAAAGGCTTGAGCGTTTTCCCGGATAGTAATACTTCCTGGCATTTTGATGACAAAGTTGGCCAGAAGTACTTGCTTGAGGCAACCGGATCACCATTGGTTCCTGCATATGTATTTTACGATAAAAGGCAAGCTAAAGAATGGGTTAAACAGTCATCCTTTCCTAAAGTATTCAAATTACGTGGCGGGGCAAGTTCTGTAAATGTGAAAATAGTACGGAACAAAAGCATGGCCTCCTGGCTTATTCGCAAATCATTTGGAAGAGGTTTCAGTCCGGTACACAAGATTAACAGACTTGAAGATAAGTTCAGAAAGTTCAGACGAAGTCATGACATAAAAGATCTGGTCATGTTTTTGAAAGGAATTATCCGTCTTTTGTCGCCAAGTTATGATGACAGAATGCTCCCACGGGAAAAGGGATATGTCTATTTTCAGGATTTCATCCCTGATAATACTTTTGATATCCGATTGGTAGTCATTGGCAAAAGGGCTTTCGGATTAAAAAGATTGGTACGTGAAAATGATTTTAGGGCCTCCGGCAGCGGAAATTTCACTTTCCTTAAGGAAGGATTGCCACTGGAGTACCTGAGAATTGCTTTTACGCTGGCGGGAAAACTTAAACTCCAGAGTGGCGCATTTGACTTTATCACGAGCAATGGAAAAATAATGTTGCTGGAGGTAAGCTACGGCTTTATTTCTGATGTTTATAAGACCTCATCAGGGTTTTGGGACAGTGATTTAAACTGGCATGAGGAAAGATTCGTTCCTGAATGGTTTATTATGGAAGATTTTATCGCTGGAATAAAGCAAAAGCGAATAATCTGAGACCGGCATACTGGTATTTTATCCAAACACGAGGATAATATTAAGGGCCGCTGAATTGTTCTAGTAGCACTTGCTGATGAAAATGAAAGGAGCTTTGAATAAATTATTTTATAAGCGATTCATAATAGGTATATCCAGATGTGATATTAAGGAAGTCATAAGGACAAAGAGTTTCGACCCCGACATAAAATGGCTGCCGCAGAAATCTCTTAATAAATTCCAGGCTGATCCTTTTCTTCTTGATCTAAAAGAGGATAAGATTTGTATTCTATTAGAAGAATTTGATTCAAATGAAAAGTATGCCAAAATTGCCTTATGGTCCCTAAATGATTTATTTGAACTGGAGCATTCAAAAGTCATCCTTGATACTAAAAGTCACATATCCTATCCGTTTGTATTTAATGAAGGTGACAAAATCTATGTGTTTCCTGAATCAAGGCGCAGTGGCTACTTATCCTGCTACGAATTTAATCCGGACAAAAAGTCACTTACATTTGTCAAGCATCTTCTTGATATCCCGGTTGAAGATGCAACAGTAATTAGGACTGATGGGAAGTACTGGATTTTCAGCACCATTTTCAGGGAAAACAAGATTTATGAGTTGTACATTTTTCATTCCCATAGTTTAATGGGGCCTTATGAATCTCATGCCGCAAATCCAATAAAGCGGGGTCTTGATGGAATTCGATCCGCCGGAGCTTTTATAATTGCAGATAATTGTCTATACCGGCCTACTCAAAACTGTAAAAATGATTATGGAGAATCGATTACTCTGAATAAAGTAACAGAGCTTAACGAGTTGTCATTTAATGAAATACCATTTATGAGAATTTCCATAAACGACAAAAACAAGTTTAATCGAAACATTCATACAATTCACACGATTAATGTTATGAAAGATCTGATTGTTGTAGATGGAAAATTTTGGACTTTTGCTCCTTTTCATAAATTATTCGGATTCATCAGAAAACATTTCAAGATAATTGTTAAATAATTGACTGTCACCTAATCTGCTCATTGTCGGACCTAATTCTTTTTTTTCATGAAAATCCTTTTCTTTATTGAGGCTCTTGGTTTTGGCGGCAAAGAACGGAGGTTAATGGAGTTAATTCATTATTTGCGTCAAAATACCGACTTTTCTCTGGCCATGGTTTTGACCGAAGAAAGAGTTCACTTTAAGCAAATCTATGATTTGAATGTTCAAGTGAAGGTGATTAAGAGAAAAGGTATTAAAAGAGATCCGCGTCTGTTTAAAGAATTCTATGATGAATGTGTTGAATTTAAACCGGATATTATTCATACCTGGGGATTCATGACTACATTTTATGCAATACCGGCAAAGATTCTACTAGGTATACCATTGGTTTCAAGTATGATCACGGTAGCTAAAAGGGATTTTAAAGCTCTATCACTCAATAACCTTTTCTTCAGGCTGAGCTGTCTTTTTTCCAACCTGATAATATCCAATTCAAAAGCAGGCTTGAGAGCTTTTAATGTCAACAGTAAAAAGGCAAGGGTAATTTATAATGGTGTGAGACTTGAAAGATTTCATCAGGAATATAATTTAACGCAAATTCGCGGCGAGCTTGGTATAAAAACCTCATATGTAGTAGTTATGGTCGCGACATTTTCAAGATTCAAGGATTATAATCTCTTTCTGGACGTTGCCTCTGAAATCAACAAAATCAGGAGTGATATTACATTTATGGGCGTAGGGGGCGGACCAGACTGGGAAAGAATTGACAGACGCATTAAAACTGAAGGCATTTCGAATGTGGTTTTAACTGGCAGGCAGAGTGATGTTGAAAAAATTATCATTGCATCGGATATAGGTCTGCTATGCACTTTTTCGGAAGGGATTTCGAATTCACTCATAGAGTACATGGCCTTGGCCAAACCTGTTATCGTGACCGACACATCTGGAGGAAGTGGAGAACTGATTATTGATGAGGTAACAGGTTATTGCCTGCCGCGTGATGTTAAAATGGTAGTCTCAGTTATAAGAAAACTTCTTGATAATAAAAATCTTACTGCCTCAATGGGACAAAAAGGGAGAGAGAGGATTGAGAGTAATTTTTCTATTGAAAGAATGGGTAAAGAATTTGTTGATCTTTACAAAACTGTTTAAACAGAACATGAGTTTATAAGCCTTGCAAGTAGTGCCAATATGATCGAGCATTCAATGTATAATCAAAGAATAGTATTCATCACAGAAGATTTGTCATTTCCCATTGATGAAGGAATGAAAAAATTCAACTATGCATTTGTCGACTTCATTGAAAATCATTTTTCGGATTTCAAATTTTATGCAAGTAAGGCAGATAATCAATTAGTTACTTCAAAACATGTATCGCGAAGGTCTTTTAAATCACTGAAGTTTTATGGCGAGATTAGAAATTATGCTCCTCAATTGATAGTCTATTCACCACTTGCTTCAGGCACTTTGGCTAGTTTTATCAGATTGTACCTATTAAAGTTAACTGCAAAGCAGGAAAGAGCGATATTAATAAACCTTCAACGCAGAAAGCATGGATTTTTTGGGAAAGTTCTAATAAAACTGCTCAGACCATCTCGGGTTGTTGTCTTCTCTCGACGTGATTTCAATTACTTTAAATTACTTAGAATAGATCCAGTTTTCTGCAAGACTGGGGTAGATCTGGACCGGTTTAAACCTGTATCAGCAGAGATTAAGGTAAAGTTGAGAAGCAAATATGGAATTAATCTGAATGACAGAGTCTTTTTGCACATAGGTCATCTGAATAAGGGAAGAAATATAGAATCAATGAAAGCCCTTGTTGAGAACCATAACTATGTTCTAATTGTCGGAAGTACCAGCACTAACGTGGAAGTTACATTAAGGGATGATTTAATAAAAAGTGGGATTGATATACGGGATACCTATATTGAAAATATCGAAGAACTGTATCAATTATCTGATGTTTATATTTTTCCTGTTAAGAATGATCACTCAGCCATTGAATTTCCACTTTCTGTCCTTGAAGCAATGGCCTGCAACCTTCCTGTAATCACAACTCCTTTTGGTAGTTTGCCAGATCATTTTAAGCAGACCGGTTGTTTTGTCTATTTAAACGATTTTCGTGATTTGAAGATTCATTCAGACAAAATATTGAAAACTCCCTGTACCAATCGGGGAATCGCATCTCAATTTTCCTGGAATAGCGTCTTAAAGGATCTGGTTACTAATCTTGAAGCCAATGATTATTTATCTGACAGGTATTGATGGATCCGGGAAAACTGCTCTGATTACCCAGATCGAAGAACATCTGGCGGAATTAAATATTGATTCTGAAAGAATATGGGCGCGATATTCTCCGAAATTAGCAAGATTCCTGGTCAGAGGGTTTAAAAAGAGAACTATTTCACATGATGGTGATTATAACAAGATTTCTGCTTCTGAATACAATGAATGGCAGATGAGAAAAAAGAAATTGTCAGGAAACAAAATTGTGAAATTCACTTTGCTGACACTTTTTTCCATAGATTATCTATTCCAGATTCTCCCAGTATTAAGGAAGATAAGAGCCATCGATAAACATACGGTTATTATTGACAGGTTTGTGATTGATTTTATAGCTGATCAGACTGTTAATTTCGGCGACCTGTCGGATACATTGATCTACAAAAAGTTTATCCGTATCTGCAATCAATTTGATGCAGTCTTTTTTATTTCCGTCAGGCCTGAAGTAGCTTTAAGCCGGAAAAATGATATACCTGGTTTAACTTACCTGAAAGAAAGGGATAAAGTATACAGGGATATAATAAAAGAGCTGGGGAGCGGTTATATTATCGATAACAATGGCCCTTTCAATAACGCAATTAAGACGATATTAAAAATATTGAACGTAGATGGTCACGATAATAGGGATTGATGGCCTTGATAAGAATATAATCGACCGACATATCGATTCTTTGCCAAATTTTAGAAAGATTGGGGCAGAAGGAATTTTATGTTCAATTGAGTCCGTTTTTCCTGCAGATTCGGTTCCTGCATGGACGACCATATTTACGGGTCTGAATCCTGCTGAGCATGGAATTATAAGAGGAAAGGATTATGTTGAGAGTGTTGACGATTTTGGATCAACACATGGATTTGTATTAAAAGGAAAAACATTCTGGGACCATTATTCAGATCGCGGCCTCAAGTGTCTTGTTATTAATCCATTTTTGGCTTATCCCGCCTGGCAGATTAACGGAATAATGGAAAGCGGGCCTGCCTTTATTGAAGGTGATCATTCGATATTTCCCGAGAATACCGATTCATTGTATCCGGATGTTTTGGGAGGATACAGTGCAATCTCCAGTTTAGCTGGTTTAAAGGCTGAAATGGAGAAAATTTTCACTGACACTGATAGATTGTGGAAAGAATTTGATTATCAGTTGTCAAAGGATCAATTTGATCTTGCGTTTGTGACTTTCACCACACTTGACAGATTGCAGCATTATACATGGAGGTATTATGACCGAAGTGACCCTCTGTACGAAGAAGATGATTATTTTTCGAACTGTATCCCGAGGCTGCTTAGGGACTTTGATGATAGAATTGGTTCTCTGATAAAGAGACTGAAAGGCGAAGATATTGTGCTCTTAATAAGTGACCATGGTTTCAGTCAAAGACCTTTCAACTTGATTAACCTTAATGAGTACCTTAGAAAAGCCGGGCTATTGATTTTTAAGAAAGAGTATGAGACAGCCTCTTCCAGGCGTATTCAAATACTGAAAACTATAGTAATTTCAATCCTGTCACGGCTCAAGTTATTAGATAAAATAGCCGCATCTCTTAAAAGGGTTAAAGGGATTGGAAAACTGAAGAAATCAGATTATATGATCGATAAAATTAATTCAGTCTGCTACACTGATGATTTATTTTCGGGTAAAAAACCTTATGTAGGACTAAATTTTGGCGAAAAAGTCAAAAAAGCTGATAAACCAACAAAAGAAGCTGCGTTCCGCGAACTTGTATCCACATTAAACTCCGGTGAAATTCCAAAACCTATTATGATAGAGAAGTCTGAAGACTTTTACCATGGAGAGTTTCAAGACAGGTTACCTGATGTCTTGGTGGAATTACCTCCCGATAATGGGATTGAGTTCAGTTTTTTTGGACAATTAATGGAAAAAAGCAAAACACATTTTAGAATCTCTGGTGGACATTTTGGTTCGGGAACATTCGGATATTTCCATAAAGAGAACAAGACTGATATACAACCACCATCCACAATCCTTGGATTTAGTGATTTTATAAAAAAACTTCTGTATGAAAATTCTTCTGGCAAATAAATTCTACTATCCCAGGGGAGGTGATTGTATCTATACAATCGAACTTGAGCAACTTCTTAAGGATAACGGTCATGAGGTGGCGGTGTTTTCAATGCAGCACCCATCAAATCTGACTTCTGAATATTCTGATTATTTCCCAAGTCATGTTGATTTTAACAGACGAAATCTAAAAAGTCTTGTTAACCTCCTGGTCCGTCCTTTTGGGTCATTCGAGGTCAGGAAGTGCTTCAATCAGCTAGTGGATGATTTTAAACCTGATATAATACATCTTAATAACATACATTCTCAATTATCCCCCATTATTGCCAGTCTGGGTTACAGGAAGAAGATTCCTGTAGTTTGGACTCTTCACGATTATAAATTGGTCTGCCCGGCATATCTGTTAATGAGTGAGGGGAGACCGTGTGAAGCATGCTATAAAAAAAAATGGAGCGTAGTAAGCAAGAAATGTATTAAGCGTAATCTAATGGCCAGTCTGGTTGCATACTTTGAGGCGCGATTCTGGCACCCTGACAAGTTAACCAAGATAGCAGACCTTTTTATTTCGCCCAGTGTTTTCTTAAAAACAAAAATGATTAAGGGAGGCTTTACTGAAGATAAGATAGTAGTCCTGAACAATTTTGTTAATTCGAAAAACCTGACAGTTGATCCCGGCACAAAAGAGGAATATTACTGTTATGTCGGAAGATTAAGCCCGGAAAAGGGGGTTGATCTATTGTTAAAAGCTGCCGCAGAATTACCAGATTACAAACTTAAAATAATTGGTGCAGGTCCTCTTGAACATAAATTGATCGCTGTCGGGAAAAACAGTAATGTTGAATTTTTGGGATATAAAACCGGCAAAGAATTAAGAACAATAATTTCAGGTTCAAAATTTATGATAGTTCCATCAAACTGGTTTGAAAATAATCCTTTGATTATCCTGGAATCATTATGTTTGGGCACTCCAGTTATAGGTTCAGACATTGGCGGAATCCCGGAGTTGATCAAGCCTGGCTTCAATGGGATTCTGTTTACGGCGGAGAATGCAGATGAATTAAGGCTAAAGATTAAATCTATATGGGAGGATCATAGTAGCTTTGACAGAAGCAAAATTTCAGCTGATGCACTAAATAAATATTCTTCAAACCGCTATTACCAGTCTTTGATTAATCTTTATGGGAATTTGTTAAAATCAGAAAGACATAAAATGGAGTGATTCGTTATGAAAACGTTATCAGAAAATAGTTTTTTATGTTGTCACAACTTTTTCTTTCCAGAATACATTGGCTATGAGGGTGTTGCTTGTAAATAAGTTTTATTACCCACGTGGGGGCGATTGCATCTATACGATTGAACTTGAGAAACTGCTTGCTTCCAAGGGCAATGATGTGGCTTTATTCTCAATGCATCATCCATCCAACCTGACTTCGAAATATGAAAGCTATTTTCCAAGTCATATTGATTTTAACAGGAGAAGCCTTAAAGGCCTGATATCTTTATTGGTTAGACCCTTTGGCGCATCAGAGGTTAGGGGAAAGTTCACACAGTTACTAGATGATTTTAGACCTGATGTGGTTCACTTAAACAATATACACTCCCAACTATCACCAGTAATCGCATTTATCTGTCAAAAAAAGAAAATTCCTGTAGTGTGGACCTTGCATGACTATAAGCTAGTATGCCCAGCTTATTTGTTTTTAAGCAACGGCAAGCCTTGTGAGGCTTGCCTTGAGAAGAAGTGGAGTGTCATCAGGAAACGATGTATTAAAAATAATCTTTATGCCAGCCTTGTTGCGTATTTTGAGGCCAGACACTGGAATTCTTCGAAACTTGATGACTTGACTGCCAGGTTTATCTCACCCAGTAAATTTTTAAAGGACAAGATGGTCCAAGGTGGCTTTAATTCGGACAAAATTACTGTTCTCCACAATTTTGTTAACGCTCCGGGCCAGGCTGAAATCCAAGAAACAAATCAATCATATTATTGTTATGTTGGTAGGTTAAGTTCAGAGAAGGGCATCAAGACACTTCTAGAGGCTGCATCTGCTTTAGGAGTATACAACCTGAAGATAATAGGAACTGGCCCTATGGAGGAAGAACTGATTGCAGGAAACAGAATGAAGCATGTTGAATTTATGGGACACAGGACAGGAGTTGAGTTGAGAAATCTTATCGCAGGATCGAAATTCCTGGTGCTGCCTTCTGAAGTCTATGAAAACAATCCGTTAACTATTTTGGAAGCTTTATGGATGGGAGTTCCTGTCCTCGGATCGAATATGGGAGGAATTCCCGAATTAATAATGCCGGGCTTGAATGGTTTATTATTTGAAGCAGGCAATGTCCAGGATATGAGGTCAAAAATTGAGAATTTATGGCAAAATAACAATCAATTCCTCCGTAATGAAATTTCACATGATACACAGCTGAACTTTAGTTCAGAGCGCTACTATGAAAAATTATCAGACATTTATAAAAGTGCTGTTCACTTACACAGAGGGATATAATAACTGAGAAAAATTGATGAAACAAGAAAAACTTTCACTACCCAGTGATGCCTCAATTATAACAACATACCGGTGTCAGATGCGGTGTAAAATGTGCAATATCT
>CALBTS010000345.1 GCA_937968035.1 uncultured Methanomethylovorans sp. | reverse complement strand
CAAACAAGAGCCAAGGTCCAACCATGAAAAAGTTCCCTGACGAAGTAAACCGTATTTGAAATTTTCCATCACCGAGGTAAGGGGATTTGCCTGGATGAGCCACATATACTTCTTGCTTCCGGACATGACTGATAAAGGATATATGACTGGCGTAGCATACATCCACAATTGAATAGCAAAGGTTATCAGGAATTTAAGGTCACGATATTTAGTGGTCAGGGAAGAAATAATAATCCCAAAACCAAGGGTAAGACAAGCAAGGATAAAAATAAGTACCGGAAATAACAGAGCATAAATGTTGATGGCAACTTGTGTACCCCTTGCAACAAAATAAATATAGACTATAACAAATACTATAAACTGGATAAACATTTTTATCAGGCCGGTTATTGTCACTGACAAAGGTGCGATTAGTCGAGGGAAGTAAACCTTGCCAAATATTGCCTGGTTTGTCAGGAAGGTATCGGATGTTTTGGTAAGAGACTCTGAGAAATAGTTCCATAAGGTTATCCCAGCCAGGTAGAACAATGGTTGAGGTATGCCGTCAGTCGGAATTTTTGCAAGACCTCCAAAGACAAACATAAAAACTATGGTAGTGAATATCGGCTGTATAAAAAACCAAATAGGACCCAGTATTGTCTGCTTGTAGAAAGTAACTATATCCCTCTTGATGTACATTTCAAGAAGATCTCTGTAACGCCATATTTCTCCAAAATTTATATGAATCAGTTTGCCGTGAGGCTCTATTAGTAACTCAAATTCTTTCTTGCTGTCTGTCATTTTCTATGTATTACGAAATGGCTATTAACAAAAGATTATCATGCCACCTGATAACTTGTTAAATAATTGTAACGGATTTTAAACGCAATCATTTTCTAAGAGATATATTTAACATTAAAGAAAAAATAGATATTAGTGTAACAAAAAGCTGTATTCGTCGTTAAAAAAGATACATTCGTCAAATTACTTAATAGTTTTATTTGTGACTTCATTCAAAAGCCTGCTTATAATCCTCGGCCTTGCACTAACGACTATCTCATCTGCAACCACATATTATGTTGCAACCACAGGTGATGACAAGAATCAGGGCAATAAAGAGTACCCATTTAAAACACTTAATAAGGCGTGGTCGGTTGTAACAGCCGGAGATACCATCTTTATGAGAGGAGGCACTTACAACAATTCCATAATGCCTGCCACCACCTTCTTAAGGAATAAGAACGGAACATCATCTGATCCTATTGTCATAACGAATTATCCGGATGAAAAACCTGTTCTTGATTATAGCGATGCTGTTTTTACAACCCAGAAATCAGGTATCTGGATTGAGAATGTCAAATACCTTCACCTCAGGGGTATAAGGATTACGAATATCAGGCAGCCCATGAGTGGTGATATACCCCAATATGGAATAATGCTATGGAATAATGTTAGCAACTCTGTTTTTGAACAGATGGAAACCGACCATATCGGAGGGTGGGGAGTTACCATAGGGGATTATTGCACCAACAACCTTTTTCTGAATTGTGACAGCCATAATAATGCAGATCCTTACTCATCAATCCCATATGGCTGGGCAGCTGGTTTTCAGTCAGGAAGTTCAACGTCAACGAATAATATTTTCAGAGGTTGCAGAGCCTGGGAGAACAGTGATGATGGATGGGACTTCAGGTTGTATGACGGTACTGTCACACTTGAATCATGCTGGTCTTTCCGGAACGGATATAAGCCAAACTCAACCGCCCGGGGAGG
>CALBTS010000344.1 GCA_937968035.1 uncultured Methanomethylovorans sp. | reverse complement strand
ATGTTGATTATCAATTAATTGTTTTTCCGTAGGTGAGGTTTCCGTTAAAAGATGTCACGGTCAGACGTGTTGGAAGGGTTAGGCAAGTTGCATCTCCCCTTTATGCCGACAGTTTCTGGCAGATGAACCAGGATGAGTTTGCGATGCAGGTTGAAGGGGTCGGGACCTTTTATGCCAGGGACGGCAAAGAGGTGGAGTATTCTCCTGCGCACGAGGCGACCACAGAATCTCTTGAGCTTTATCTGAACGGCTCGGTATACGGGGCGATACTTCATCAGAGAAAGATTCTGCCGTTGCATGGGAGCAGTTTCCGTTACAATGGCCTTGGAATAATGATTTGTGGCGAGGCTGGTGCAGGGAAGTCGTCCTTGACGGCTTCTTTTTGTATTAACGGGGCGGAGTTCCTTACTGATGATGTTTCCCCAATGACAATTATTGGTGGCAAGCCTTATATTAAGGCCATTTCAGACCGCATCAAACTGTGGGATGACACCCTGAAACAGCTCGAGCTTAAAAAGGATGGGCTCAAGAAGATTGCGCCTGATATTGAAAAATTTTATTATCCCGTTATTAAGAGTGATATAGAGTATTACCCCCTGAATATTGTTTTTATAATTTCTGCCGGGCATGATGATGGAATATCTTTGCAGGAGATAACCGGGGCGGAAAAGTTTGTTGCTCTGAGGAATGAGATATACCGATGGGAGTACCTCGAGGGAATGAAGGATAATGAGAAAACCTATTTCCGTACCTTAGAGGTCATTGCCTCGTTTGTGAGAGTTTACCATGTCAAGAGAGCAGGAACCTCCGGCATTAGTGAGTTAAGGAGAATGCTTGAAAAAAGGATTTGAGCGCCGTTAGTTTTAAGGAATTTGGTTTATTAAAACTTACAAGGCGTTCGACAATCAGTCTCCAGCAACTGAAGAAGCGAGCGGTATAGAGAATGAGTTTAAATCTTATTAGAAAGTATCTGAAGCTAAGCCGAAGACGGAAGTGTTTACTGATTGAAGCTGTTGTGATGCTCTATATGGCAAAGGGGTTTCTGATTTTGATACCATTAAAGAAGGTCTTGAACATCAAATTTCGTAAGTGGCATAAGGCTCCGGAACCCTTCGATGAGTTTCTTACTGACGTGAAGTTTGCATTATATCATACTGACCGGTTGGCGCTCTGGAAAAACAGGTGTCTTGTGCAATGTATCTCCGGAAAGTGGATGCTGCAAAAAAGAGGTTTTGAACCGCTAATATCTTTTGGCGTAAAGAAGAGGCCATCGGGAAAATTAATAGCACATGCATGGATGGTAGTTGACTTTGTCGAGATTATTCCGTCAGGTGATTCGTTTATTGAACTAAAATAGTTGGGTGGCTTTTCAATGGATTATAGGTCACTCATACAGAATTTACGGTTGATATGAAGAAAATTAAGATTTAATTTGTATCTTTACAATTGATTAAAGCTCACTTTTAACATTAAAGAGTTAAATTCCAATATAATGGAAGCTTTACACTACAATAAGAAGGCTTGGTCATCACCCAAGATTAAGAGTTTTGAGATTAAAAAAACCACTTACAGTGGGCCGAGCCCCAAACATGCAGAAAATAATAATTTTTATACAAAGTCTGCAGCAAGTTAGTTGCACTGAAATATTATTTCTGCCTTAATCTTAATTCATTTCGAATTTAAGTGACATTAGGTATATCTAATGATTTACGGTGGTTTTGTCACAGGCAATCCAGTGGATTTTTTTTCTGATTTAGACGCCCTTAGGCAAAGCATTTTCTGGCCTGGTTGTCAACATTATGAGGTTTCCTTCAGTACCTTCAAGGGGGGCTTCTTTATGGACCCAAGGTTACCATACGTGGCAGAAGACCACTTCTATATAGACAAAAACCTTAATTTGCTGGTTCTGTTTTCGGGAGCTATATTCAATACTCATGCTCTACTGGAGAGTGTTAAGATCAAAAAAGAAGAAATACGTGTTCCCGAGCTAGTCTCTATCTTATACCAGGAATATGGTGAGAATTTTGTTTCTGGAATTAATGGCGACTTTTCAATCTTCATTTACGATCAGGGAAGAGCATTAACTTACATTTACAGAGATCATTTGGGTATCAGACCTATTTCGTACTGCTCAGAATCTGATTCTCTTTACTTTTCATCTGACAACCTGAGTCTTAGCAAGGCGTTATATGGGGATGAGGAAATTAACAAAGAGTTCTTTGATAAATTGATGATTAGTCACACAATCTCAGCATCAGGTCTTACAGAAGAATTCGGAATTACACCAAACAAAAAGGTAAAAAAGATACCCCCTGGCTGTTATATTAAATTTGAAAAAGGAGGAGTTGCTTTAAAAAAATATTGGATACCTGAGAAAATCAAGGAAAACAGGAATCTGACGTTCTATGATGCTGTAAATGACCTGAGGATCCTTATTGAAGATTCAGTCAGGATACGCTCCGACGCTAAATTCAAAGCCTCTGCTCATCTTAGTGGAGGGCTGGATTCATATTTAGTAGCTTCAATTTCAAGAAAAGCATACATCAAACAGAGTGAATTTTTTGGATATTGCTGGTCACCACAATCATATGATCCTCAGACAAAATCACACGATGAAAGAGAGTTAGTCGGAGAATCTGCAGCAAGTCTTAAAATTGAACCTGTTTATACAAAACTGGATTCATCAGATATCATTAAACACCTGATGAATTGGAAGAATCTTACGGATCTCTTCTATGAAGTAAAGGTTTTGGAACATGCGAACGCAAATGCTATAAATTTAATATTCAGCGGGTGGGGAGGAGATGAATTTATTAGTTCAGGTGAAATAGGAGTAGATTCTGATCTTTTCTTTGGCCTTCACTGGAGATCTTTTTTGAAAAGAAACCCATTAACAAGACCTCATCAGCTATTGAGAGTTCTAATTCAGGGTGTGATCTTACCAGCCCTTTCATTGAGGTTTTATTCTCTTTCGAAATTCCCTGCAGGAGATATTAAGTATTTGAACAAAGAATATTCTGTTAGTAGTAAAACCTTAAATGACTTTTATTCATGGAGGTCGAGAAGAGAAATACTATTGAAATTCATTTACCAGTTCCATATTGCGGAGCGGGCTGAAAATTGGTATTATGCCGGAATATCTAACGGGGTTGAGTATAGATATCCTTTGCTTGACAAAAGGATTATCGAATATGTATTGAGCATCCCATCCACAGCATTAACCACGGGGTTGCAAAATCGAAAATTAATCAGAGAGATACTAAGGGGAGTTGCACCTGAAAGAGTCAGAACCAATCCTTCAAAGAATGATCCCGTAAGGTTAGATTATTTTTATGTTTTGATTAATAAGGCATGCAAGGAAATTGCAAAAGAACTAGACAGCCTGGAACAGGATCAGGTTCTTAAGATGATAGATTTCGGAAAATTAAGGAAGTCAATTGATAATTTCAATTCCGCTGAATCCAAAGTAAGTTTTGCAGAAGAGTTTTCAATCCTGATTTTTGCTAAAAAGGCCCATGAGTTTGCAAGGATTTATCAAGGTCTTCGAAAGTGAACTCTTATATTGATGAAATTCCCTTTAGTTAAGGTTTATGCTTCAGGGTTTGTAATTCTGCCTGCAGCTTTTCTTCCAATACTGATTTAAAGAATAAGATAGCACTTTGAAAAGTTTCGTTCAGCTGCCAGAATTCCAAATCCCATGAAATATTCCCTTCCAGTATTACCGGACCTTCACGACAAAGTGCGACATCCCAGCCGATGAAATGAAGATCAGAGAACATTGAATGTGCCATAATACAACTTTCTTTTACTTCTTCCCAAAATGGCAGATTCTTTCCTTTTATCACTCCTCCCCCCTGTGGGTGCTTGTCAATAAGTTCTTTCTGGTACATATCGCTCGGGGCCTCAAGAATACCAGTTTCAGAATCTATTGCTGACCAGATTGCGCCAGTGTTGCTTGAGATGCTATCCCCAACAGGCATCATAAACAGAGAAAACAGAAATTTAGGAACTTGGTTGTCCTCAAGGTAAGTTACAATTCTGCATGTGCACAAATGCCCGTTACTGATGTCATTTAAGTCTGGGTGGTTAAGATACCTTGGTTGGAGTATATAATTTTGTCTGAACGCCTTGTGACGCAGATATTTTTTTAGATTGGTTTCGTTGAAATGAAATTCCGAATGCTCAGGGTTATAAATGCCATTTCCTCCATACATTAAAAGGGTACAATCATAACCCCTGGACCCCGTGACAGGTTTAAGGAACAGGTCAGATTCAGGGAAAGACTGACCCTCTTTGAGCAAGCTTATACCGTTTTTACTTATAATAGCCAATGTTTCAGGGATTCTTATAGTGTTGTCCTTTAATTTCTTCCAAAATTCAAATTTGTCATTTATCGCCAGAACAGATCCCGATCTTGAAATAAACCTGAGAATAGGTGTCAGATGTGAGTTTGACATGAAAGGCTCATTTCTAGAAAAATTCTTCTTAAAGAGCCTCAGCGTATAGTACCTTTCCGGATTTATATTGAAGATAAATGTAAAGAATAGTAAGTTTTTAAGCTGTTTCAGGTTGCTTACATTATAATTGCACCTTGTATCATTTGAATTATGATAAAAATTACGAATGACCAGGTAGGCTCCCTTAATTAGCCACATTACATATAATACAGGATATAAAATAACCCTTAATAAGAGGGGCATTTTATAGGTCGAGCAGAAATAGACTTTTGAATACAACAGCCGGTGTTGTTTATCGACACAAGAAAGAAAAGGGCCAAAAAAAGGCAGTGAATTGTACAGTCTGATTAATTTTTTTAGCAGCATTAGTTAATGCTTATAAAAATATTGTTGAGATAAAAATAATAGATTCAAGTTGATAAAACATCATGCACATAGATTTGACAGGTTTATATCATTTATGATACCGTATATTCTTCAGGGCAGCACATTATTATTCTTTGAAGACCTAAAATCTTCAAATTTTAAGTTTTCAAATTTTCTGCTGGAGTACAAAGCTTTCCCATCTCCAATCTTGTTTAATAATTTGAGAAATCTGATTTTTACAGATTACTTTTACAGATCAGTGATATTTTAAATTAATTCAAATCAAAATGGCTCCAGAAAAAATTGACTTCAAGACTACTTACGTACGAAATGAAAATACCATCTCCGGTCGTTTGCAGGATGAAGTGGTGATGATGGATATTGATAAGGGCAAATACTTCTCACTTAATCCTGTAGCAACCCGGATCTGGGATCTTATTGAGGTGCCTCTGACTATTGATGAACTGTGTAGTAGGCTGATGGAAGAGTACGAAGTAGATGCCGAACAATGCCAGTCCGAGGTCACCGAGGTGATCGATGAGATGGTGAAACTTGGGGTCGTTCTTAAACATGAATGAACAAAGTTGGCTTTATAGTTAAAACTTTCTCCCTTCTTCGCGGGCACCAGCCCTGGAAACTCCTGCTGATCCTCATGCTGACATTATTGCAGGGGGTGACCGGGGGTTTTTCTATTGTATTGCTTATCCCTCTGCTGCAGCTGCTGAGCATAGGCACGGAAGGAGAGCCTGACGGCATCGCGCTTGCCATACGCAACTTCGCCGAAGGCGCCGGCATAGAGATCACCATCGGCAGCATACTTGTGGTGTACATGGTACTGCTTACCTTTAGTGCTCTGATTCAGTACTTGAAGGCGC
>CALBTS010000343.1 GCA_937968035.1 uncultured Methanomethylovorans sp. | reverse complement strand
CACTATCCTTGCACTTTAAGAATTTCATAGAGCCAAATGAATGTAAATCTGTTCAATCGAGTGTCCAGCTTTGAAGTGAGATTCTAGCCAACCCAACATGTTTTTTTGGTGAGTGTGTTGAAGTGTCCGTCTGGCCTCCCCACAGGTATTTTGAGAACATGAGCGTTGTTCCTCCAAAAAAGCCATTAGACAAGCTGTTAGCGTCCAAAAGCGCAAAATTGCCTGAGCGGACATGAGTTGGTAATGATCGCTGCCCAGCAAATCCTTATCATACTCAAAGAAGGTTTCGACATCCCAGCGAATGGCAAGAATATCGATCAAGGATTGGGCATCCAGATCAAGGCAGGTGCTGCCCCAATAGCGGATCGATTTCAAGGGTTCATCCAGGTTATGGCAGGTAATTAACAACAAGGTCGGGCCTAATTTTCGAACCCAGGTGACGACCCGATGAACATACACCTTTTGCCCGCCTTGCTGCGAAGGCCAAGATACCTCTTGCCAATCTTCTCGGGTCAAATGGGTTGCATATTCGGAGAGCTTGAGCCATTCTCGGCTGCCATCTGTGTGGATTAGGCGCATGAAACGATTACTTTTTAATCCGCCGCTGACCTCCCAATCCCGTTTGTGGGCGGCACTGCGCACCTGACGACAGTGATACCAACTGTCAATCAGAACATGCGTATGTGTGTCTTCCACTGGTTCAAATTCCACAATCTGGTTGACCGCCATGTCGATTTTACTCAAAAAAGGGCTGCCTTCTCGCTGACAGACTGATTTCTGGCGGTACATCTGCGCAGGAAGGGGGCAGCGTTGCCCTAATAAGGTATAGACCCCGGTGAACAGACAATGCCCTGTCACTACGCGTTTCTCGCAATTGGAGTAATGGCGACCCAGTCCTTCCATTTTTCGTCCTTTCGGTTTGGTATGTACCGAGTCATCCAGAGATAGATAACCTGTGACGACGGTTTCTTTTGGACGCCCGATACTCTTTGACCTTTCCTCTTTAAGACGATGGTGTTCAACCTGGACAACTGATTTCATCCTTTGTCGATACCGCTGTAGCCAAACCCTGGCAACTTTTACTGCTTCCCACGGCCATTTATTCAAGAACCGCGATAATCCAGATAAACTCACCTCTTCGCCAACGACCCGCAACATACCAGTCATGGTTTTTCGTCCTTCACATTCAACTAGCCCTAGCAGTACGATTACAAAGTACCTCCACTGGCGCTTGCTGAAACACGTTCGAAATATCTCCAAAAACTGGCGTAATTCCTCAGATATACATACAATTGGTTTAGGCATGGTTCTTCTCCAGGATTTTTGGTTCTTGGTCGTTCTATATTATCCTGCTTTGAACCGTGCCTGTCTATTTAATTCTTAAAGTGCAAACATAGTA
>CALBTS010000342.1 GCA_937968035.1 uncultured Methanomethylovorans sp. | reverse complement strand
AAGAGGCATCTAAAAGTGTTTCTTCGGCTCCGGTACAAGATAGTGAACCCATCGCCAAAGCTGGTCCTGATATTAACAACATTTTGTTCCACAGGTTAAAGAGATTGTATATGGTAATGCATTTATGAAAATGGGTTTCCTGAGCCTTATCGAGTACAGTTCATTCTGACCTTGTTTATTTTTATATTGGATAACGCATGCTAAATTGCAGCATGTGCCTTGTACGAACACAGTTTTTTCATTGAGGGATGTTCAAAAGTCTGAATAGGTTTAAATATAGAAAAGGCATTGAAATATATTTAGTAAATAATTCTTATACAAATTGGTATGCTCTTGAATTGTTGGATATGGCTTGCAAATGAGAAACTATGCAAAAAATATGTTTGGGTCAGGTTCAGTTCATATAACAAATCGACAAGAAAGATATGGCGGGGAATGTTCGGTATAAATGTGTCCAGAGAGAAATAAAGTGATATCGTCCAATATCAAGAAAGTAGAAAATATCATTCAGAGCATGCATGCAGATTCTGAGATATGGGATATTTTCACAAAAAGAGAAGAATATACCCCATCCTGTTTAGATCGATATGACAGATTTCCTTACTATTTGAGCAAATACAGAAATGTAATGCAGCCTGTTGTATCACAATACTTGATAGAACAGGATCTGCAACCTGAATATCCAGACGGGAAAAGATTTGCGATTTGCTTAACCCATGATATAGACGTATTGACAATGGGCGTAAAGCACCACCTCTTGAATTCTGGAATGTCAGTGATAAAAGGAAACTTAAGGAATGGTGTTCAGCACTTTTTGTACGCTCTGGATAAAAAAAAGCATCCCTACTGGAATTTTCGACAGATCATGGAACTGGAAGAAAAGTACGGTGGAAAATCGAGTTTCTATTTCCTTGCACTGAAACCTGGTGAAAGGGACTTCAATTATGACCTTGAAGAAGTTGCTTCTGAGATAAAGTACATAAGGGACCGTGGATGGGAAGTAGGCCTGCACGGTGGTCATGGGTCCTATCTGAGTCTTGATGATCTAGTACAAAAAAAGAAGATGTTGGAAAGTGCCCTTGAAAAAGAGGTTGTTGGCTTCAGGAACCATTTCCTGAGATTCAGAATACCAGATACATGGGAACTGCTCAGCAAGGCAGGTTTTAAGTACGATACCACTTTCGGATATGCAGATACTGTGGGATTCAGGAACGGAATGTGCCATCCATTCAAACCTTTCGATCTGATCACTGGCAAAGAGATAGATTTGATCGAAATTCCGCTTGTAATAATGGACTGTACACTTTTAGGAGATTACATGAGGCTGGATCACGAAAGAGCATGGGATATCACGCGGCAGTTGATCGATACAGTAGAGCAATGCAGAGGTGTGATCACGATCCTCTGGCACAACGCCTATATGCAAGATGATAATCTCCGATTTTATGAAAGGTTATTGGAATACGGTTATGAGAAAAAAGCCTGGATGACCAGCGCAGAGAACATTTTCTGGTGGTATGATCATAGTGCCTGACAGGTCAGGATATTGAAAAAGGCTATATGAAAAGTGTGATGCTTCTAAGATAAATCATAGTGGGGCCATTTTGATACTGGTGATAAAGACACAGATACTGAAAAGATTTCAGTGGGATCGTTACTCAATTAAATAAAATACTGGTTCGAATATGGGTAC
>CALBTS010000341.1 GCA_937968035.1 uncultured Methanomethylovorans sp. | reverse complement strand
GCCACCGCGATGCTGCGGCAACATGCACATACCGCCGAACGTTATAGCCAATGCTCAAATAACCTTACAATCAACAGTTTAAAACAATGGGAACTTGGGGTACTGCAATATCATCAAACGATACCTATAAGGATGTTTATTCTGAATTCATGGATTTATACAATGATGGGTTGGAAGTACAAGAAATTACAGATATAATAGTAAAGAGAAACTCCGAAATTATTGATGATCCTGAAGATGGTCACAATTTTTGGTTCGCAATTGCTATGGCCCAATGGCAATGCAAAGCACTAGACAATAATGTATTTAATAAGGTAATTCAAATCGTTGAAAATGATGATGATATAAAGTCTTGGCATGTACTTGGAGCTTCCAGAAAGGACATTGATAAGAGAAAAGGTGTTTTAAAGGCTTTTATCGAAAAATTAAGTACTGAAACTCCTAAGGTCAAGAGAAGGAAAAAGAAAATTCTACGCGATTCCATATTTCTAAAAGGCGATTGTTTGGTATTCAAGCTTCATAGCGGTAATTATGGTGGGGCTTTTGTGTTGGCTTCAGAAAAGCAAACCGAGTATGGAATGAACCTGATTGCTACAACTACTCTTGACCAAAAAGAAATACCTACAGTTGAAGACTTCAAAAATTCATATGTCCTAATTCGTAAAATTCAGTGGTCTCCGAAACATTGGCGAGACTCTGAATCAATCTCCTGGTACTATTCCAAATTTTTCAAAAAATCGACCATCAATTTAACAGTGGTTGGAAACCTTAAGGTTGACAAAGAATATCACCTTGATAAGGATTTTAGAAGTTTTTCACAATGGGACAATATCAAGGAAACAGTAGAGTCAAATCCTGAAAATATTAAAGAGAGAGGTAAACCGGATAAAACCCTAAGACTTAAGAAACTCATTTAAAAGCACTGGCTATAACAGGTCGGTATATGGCATAGACGCTCCGCACCGCGAGAACTTTCTGGCTAAAGAGGAACGTTAAGTGGTAGGCGGTGCGGCCTGCCCCGGCTCCCGCCGGGGACTCCCACTGGTGTCACGGTTT
>CALBTS010000340.1 GCA_937968035.1 uncultured Methanomethylovorans sp. | reverse complement strand
TTCTCTTAGGCTTTGTGGTAGGGCGTTCGGCAGGGATAAGATCACAGTTCAAGTATACACGTGAAAAGTATAAGAATGTATGGGGGAAAACAACTTTCAAGAGAATGCTTCAGCTTGCAGTCCAGTATAAAAATTTTCCACTACTCCAAACATGGGCTACTCTGTTAAACAATGCAGGAACCCAACTTTTCCCTCTTTTACTCAACGTTTTTTATGGACCAACTGTCGCGGGTTTTTACTATCTTTCTCAAAAGGTCATCGGGATGCCCGTGACATTGATTAGCAATTCGGCCAAGCAGGTGTATATAGGCGATGTCTCTGAGTATTTAAAATCCAACCCTCGAAAACTCCTCGGCATCTTCATGAAACTTACAGGCAGGATGTTGCTAATAGGAGTCTTACCTTGCCTAATTCTAACTTTATTCGGCCGAGAGATTTTTTCGCTCATATTCGGAGTTAAATGGGACGAGGCTGGACGATATGTACAAGTGATGGCGTTTTCCTTTTTATTAAAATTCGGTTCGGAGTCCTTCGTAAATTTGGCGCTTCTTGAGCGCCAAGCACTCTCGTTCGTATGGAGTCTACTAAGAATGATATTAACGATCGGGGGACTTTTTCTCGTTCACGTGTTAGGTTTGAGTGCGTTCTATGCAGTATGTGCTTATACAGTAGCAATGGTTTTCTCTTACCTTATTAATTATATTATGTATATTATTTCAATTAAAAAGATTATTGATACTCATGAAAAAAAAGGTTTACGATCTTCTGTTTCTGTATGATGCGCTGGATGCAGATCATATGAATGAATTAGCACGAACAATTAAAACGTCAGTCATATTAAAAAGCGCACGGCGATTCGTGCGATTGCTCTTTTCTTACGAGACAATTTTTGTACTGTTTTTAAATGCAGGCCGATTGAAAAGTTTTCCATTATTCTCACGATTACCTGTCGACTTAACAATTCTTACCTTTATTATTTGTTTCTTAGGTTATACATGGAACTTGCTAATTGGAAAAGAAAAGATTCGAGTCACTCCTGGAAGCGGTTTGTTGACGATGCTCACATTCCTCTTCGCCATACTGGCATTCATATCTCTTTTATGGACCTCTTCTAATTTTTATTCATCTCAGAAAATATTACAGGTTGCGATATTAATACCGTTTTGTCTTTTTAATGGGCTCTATATAATCGGTCCTAATCAAGATAGGATAAATCGATTTTCATTTCTTATTACATTGATTTGTTTTTTGTATATTTTTGATGCATTTACAGTCTTTAGGTTACAAAGTAGGACAAGAAGTATTGTCACTGAAAACCTGCAATACCTGCAGATTGGAAGTAGTGTCAGCATTGCAATGATGGTTGTTTTTAACCAATATATAAATTCCCATTCAAGGCTAGGATCAGTATTTCTAGCTTCGGTTTTGGGATTTTTTGGAATTGTGTTGTTAGTTCTAGGAGGTAGAGGGCCGCTTATCACTGCTATATTACCGATAGTGTTGTCTATAGATATTGTCCTGCGAAAAAGTGCATTGCGAAAAGAAAGGCGAAAAAGAAACCAGAAGTTAGGTATCTTATTCTTGCTTGTAATCGTAATTTTAGCTGGAACTCTGGTGAACACGGATAGCTTTGCCACATTGAATAGGATGGCAATTATACTTTCAGGGGATATGGGGAATTCTGCGAATGTAAGGATAGAACTTTTTCTGGCTGCTTTTCGTATCTGGATGTCCAAGCCTTTACTGGGGGCGGGAATTGGAGGGTTTCCTGTTGACGGAGGATATGGAGATATTCGTCTTTATCCTCACAACTTGTTTCTAGAAGTTATGGCCGAATTTGGTACATTGGGTCTTTTATTACTTATTGCAATTCTATGCATCTTGGTATGGAAAAGAGGTCATGAAATAAGAAAGCCAGCAACCCTGCTTTTCATCCTGCTTTTTATGAATACCTTCATTAGGGCACAACTCAGTGGTGACCTGAGTGACAATAGAATGCTGTTCTTCACGATCGGTTTATGCGTGGCCGGATCAAGGAAAGATATTCTACATATCGGCGATAGTAAAATGATGAGGAGATAAATATGAATAAAAGAGTACTTGTCTTGGCACCACACACAGATGATGGCGAACTTGGATGTGGCGGAAGCATCGCTCGGTTTGTGGAGAATGGCGATGAAGTCCACTATATGGCTTTTTCCACTGCCCGTGAATCAGTTCCGGAAGGTTTTCCAAAGAATATTCTTGAGATTGAGGTAGCGGAGGCAACAAGGCGACTTGGAATTATTCCGGAAAATCTTCATGTTTTCAAATATACAGTGCGAAAACTAAACTATGTACGACAGGATGTTTTAGAAGAGATGGTGCAGATTAGGAAAAACCTCCAGCCCGATCTTGTTTTTATGCCTTCGGCAAACGATCTGCATCAGGATCACCACACTGTGGCCGAGGAAGCGATGCGTGCATTCAAGCAGACTACAATGCTTGCGTATGAACTTCCGTGGAATACTATTACTTTCAGTATGCAGTCATTTGTCCGCCTTGATGCCAAGCACCTAGATCTAAAAATCCATGCGCTCAAGGCTTATGAATCACAAAAATCACGACCATACTTCAGCAGGGACTTCATCTATGGCCTTGCTGTTACTAGGGGAATTCAAATAGGAACACAATTTGCGGAAGCCTTCGAGGTTGTTCGCTGGGTAGTGTAAATGGACCTTCTCGATTTTAGTATTTTCAGGCTTCTATATCTTTGTCACAATACTTCCGAGGTTGCAAGACAACTGTATCTTTCGACACCCGCTGTGAGCTACAGGCTTTCAAGGATGCAGGAGGAAATCGGTGTTGACCTTTACTCGTATAATGGTAAATA
>CALBTS010000339.1 GCA_937968035.1 uncultured Methanomethylovorans sp. | reverse complement strand
GTTATAATTGGGAAGTTGGGAGACACTTTTTCTTAAACTTACGAGATGGACCTACTCCACAATAATATAATCCATACCATTATATAGCAGATAATAAATTAGTTATGGCAGAATCGCTTCCCAAGTCCCCAAAGTACAATTGGGGTGAAAGTGAGAGGGAAGTAGGGACCTTAAAACCCAACAATTTCTGTGTTCACCTACAACAATAGTGCGTCAGCACTATTACTTAATAGCCTTTCAGATTGGGCATCAGAAAAACCAGATGATAGGAAGCTAAGATATTATTCTTTGATAATAGATCCGACTTTTATAGTCCTCTTCGAATTTCTAACTTTATATGTGATAATGCCTGACGAGTATTGTGAAAAATCAATTTTAATTAGATCGGTTTGGAAGGTTATGTGCGATAGCAATCTACCACTCACATCATATAACTCTATTTTCAATGGTTCTTTTTCTTCATTTTCAAACTTAAACACCCCGATATCCTTTACGGGATTTGGATAGAATACAACCTCATTCGTGCTTTGAAGATCATTTACCCCTGACTGCGTATCAAGGGTATATGTAATAGTTTTAATGGTAACGTTTGTAGCTAAGTCATGGACATGTATTTCAACAGTATTTACCCCTTCTCTTGAAGTTAAAGGTATTTTGCCTGTGTTATCTGATAAGGAGGTTTTTACTCCATTGAACGAAAAGTAGGAGTTTGGCAAGTCTAGATTCTGCTCACTGATTGTAAAAGTAAACTTCACTGTATCCTGTCTATAAGTATAGTTAGGTAGAGGGGCAAAAACATTAACTGTCGGAGGTGTTTTATCGACAGTAAAATTGATTGTGTCAGATGTTTCCAAATTAAAATAATCTGTAGCAGATATTATAAGTTCATAGTTTCCGTCATTAAGATTAATATCTACTGTTCCATATGGATTGTAGACTGCTACATATTTATATCCAATACCATTAACGTATGCAAACTCGTACCAATCCTTATAAAGATCAACTTTCGTTTTCCCATTATCGATACTATACCAAGCGTACTTTAAAGTAGAATCTATAAATGTATATTCTAATTTAGGACTTGAATTATATATTTCCCCGTTAATTGGAGAGATGATATTTATTTCCGGATTTAAAGTGTCTCTTTGAATAATAAGAAGAGGGTGCGGAATGTCTGTTCCAGGCTGCTCCAATATACTTGGTACACCATCTTTTATACTATACCAAACCATAATTACATTGTTAACCCGTATGTCATCTTCAGATTGATAATAGATTGGGGCCCGAATCTCAATAATGCCGTCAAGAGTATCTCTTCCAAAATATGTTTCAAATATTCCGGGCATATAAGCTTGACCTGGTTGAACGTTCATTTGATCACGCTGAGGCTCAATAAAATTCCAGTCATTCCATTGTAATACATTATCTCCTGTTATAATTGCATTCATAGCATGTTGTCCAGCATATTGTTCATGATCCCAGTAATCGATTAAAACATATAATATTGGTAATCCATATTTACCATTATGGGCTAATGTACCTTGATGCAAATGAATTGAATCTATATTTAAACCATTATATCCATCATATAGGTTTAATAATGTCCCAAAAAAATTTACTTGAAGCTGACGGGCCGTTTGATCACAAACCCATGGAGGATCGGCATTATATGGGACGGTATCTACCCAGTCTTCTATTAGCTTATCTATAATATAACTGTCCCTTTGTGCCCTTGTTGTAAGTGCATCATAAGCTGCTCCATTTTCATTTGTTGACAGAAAGAGATTAATTCTTTCTCGATAATTAGTGGTTTGAGCGTTAATATTTAGTGATAATAAGAATAAAAGTCCACCGAGTTTAGGCAATACTGCAAGTAGAATCCTTTGCTTCATATAATGGGAATTGGAATATAAAGATCTTTATATAAATGGTAATTGTCAAGTATTTAGTAAAAATTACACCCAATCTCCAAGGGCATTCATCAAAAAAAACAGGCTTTAATCAACAGGCTTCCTAAATTCCTACATTCTGTATAATTATTGACCAGATACTTTATTTCAAGTCATACATTAATTTTTCAGTATATCCCCGAGCGCCGGTTCCACCTATTAAAATCCCCCCGGTTCACATTCAGCCGGGAAACTACTCCCGTAGGGTAAAAACTTAAAAATTAACGCTATGGTAACAATTGTTGATGTTGCGAAAACCATTATGAAGGACGGCAGTACAATGATTTCTATTGTCGTTCAGGGAGGAATGGAGCCAGTTGTTTCAAACACTTCTGGCAGAGTTTACATGACTGCAAGGAAGACACGTATACCGTGTACTTTCACTTATGAGGTTGCAAAAGGCATGATCGGGCAGACAATGCCTGGTACTATTAGGAGGGTTGAGTGCGCACCTTATTCTATGGTGATTCCCGGCACGGGGAAAAAGGTCAAGCTCAATCACACTTACGTCTACGACCCAAATCCGGTTTCGGTTGAAGAGGTAGTAGGCTAGGTATCTCCCGGGGGGTTGATTAACATCAGCCCCTCTTTTTTTCCTATAAATCAAATACGAATATGGAAGCATATAAGATTAGAAACGCATTGAAGCATTTCAGAGGTACAACTGAATACAATAAACATTTGTACCCAGGTCACTCACCAATTTACCTGACAGATGGCTGTATGTTCCTGAGAGAGGAATGTAACGCTTACTGGTTATTTGACCAGATATTGAAAGCTCAGTCAATCCCAAAGGTTAAGGCAGCATCATTCCAGAAGTGGTTATTTGCACAGGTTAAAGGTGATCTGTCATGGAAGCTGACCTGTACCAATACGGATGATAACAGGGTAATATGGAGCAAAAAGCTTGACTTCTTTGATTTTCCGCTACAGAGAATAGAAATATGGTTGATTGATAAGGTGGCGCTGTTGCCATCTGAATACTGACTACAAAATGAATCATGAAGAGAAAAGGAAATATATCGAGGAGTTGTTCAAGTATGTTGATACAGAGAGCATACTTGTCATTAAGGACTGGAATACCGTGATGAGGTTGCGTTGTCCATTTATAGTTAAAGCCAGGAGGGATGTTGGTTTGTGCAAAGCCGGGAATTATTACCCTGTTGAAGTAGTAAAGGTTGACTTGCAGACGCTGATGGATGTTTATATAATCCGAAATATCTCATACCTGCCATATAATTTTATAATAAGTGCTGGTATGTAACAAGGTGGTTAGTACACACAATATATTATAGAATTATGTTTCATTTTGGATGAAAGTCCTAATTTTATAATCCATAAACTAAAATCATGTGAATATGGAAATCAATATAAATAAAGGAGGTATCCATTTATCATGGATTTCCAAAGGAATTGTAATCAGTTTTGTTGTTCTACTTATGGCTAGTTGTATTGAGGGAACCAACAACGGCTCAAGTTATAACAGAACCCCGCAAAAAAGTATCTACACCAAACCTTGTAAGGATACCACCATTCATGTCACAGAAGACTTATTTTCATATCACTGTGATTTATCTAATACATCTTCTAGTTATAGAAATCCATTGGAAAGGTTTAAGAAGGATCAATATGGTACATGGTTTAAGGATGAATTACGTGGGGAAATGAGGATGATTTGCACAGAATCAAAGGAATTACTTGTATATCTGGATAGAACACTCTTTGGTAAACATACAAATGTTACATTTAAAAGATCCGTCACTTCAACATACATATGTGTGGATGGGGTACGATCAAGAGATCCAAGCATGTATTTCACTAACATTTCAATTTCTGATCATCGAGGAGTAATAGCCCAGGTTTCTGTGTCTGGAGGTTATAATGTATATCACTCCAACAACATAATATATGGCGATTACCAAAAAGCACCGATAATTACTTATTACCCCAATTCATCAACCAAATATAAGTTTGAAGGATTCACTCCTACACATTTATTATTGGAATAGATATCCGTTGATGTCATCTCATAATGTCAAAGTTGCTCATTTGCTAATCAATAATGATTTTTAGTCCAAGAAACTATTCCCGATATTAATAATCAATCTCCAACATCAATCGTATGTGTTGAAAAAAAGATTTGACTTGCATTATTGAATATTCGAAATTTGGTAGTTGTTCAAGTCTACTGATTTCATTAACTTAATAAAAGGAGGTACAATGGCTGCATATCTTGTTAACAAGATCCCCCAACCGACGGGGGAACATGAGGTTCACAAAATAATTTGTGACCATCTACCTGAATACTACAATCGCCAGAACTTAGGAGAGTTCAATAGCTGTCAAGAGGCTGTTCAAGCTGCTCGAAGGTATTACAGTAATGTCGATGGATGCGCATATTGCTGTCCAGCTTGCCATAAGCGATAACCTAGGAAAGAGTTAAAGATTGAGGATTTACTTGGTAAAGCGGTGTTCGGGTTGCTCCCTTTGCGCTGGTATGGTAAGGTTACAAGCAGTGGTATACCAGGCAAATCGCAACCCTCACAAGCTGGTTACTGCTCGCCTGCGGCATCCAATTTTATTCGGCAACCGCGTGTTTGCAATAAGCAATAGCTCATGACACATCAAGGCCAAGCCCTGCGGGTTCCTGTGGAAGCCTTGCTTTTGTCACTCGCTAACCACGCTGCAGCTTGCCGAAAATTGTCTGCTACTCGCAACGGCTCGCGTAAACAATAAGTTTTAAAACTTAAAAATTAATAATATGAAAAGGCTAATTCTTACAATTTTTGTGATTTCTACAGTCTTAATCTCTGGCTTATCACAGACTAATTATTCTAGAGGATTTCAAGATGGGTTTAAAAATGGCTATTGTCATAATGATTATAGCTGTATCCCACCAGTTACTCCAGCGACTCCTACCACCTTAATAGGAGAAAGTGTTGACAGCTACAAAGATGGTTATAACAGAGGGTTTAAGCTTGGCTTAGAATACAAGGCACGTGCAACAAAGTCAAGCAGTGGTACTAGCGGAAGCAATAACACTCAATTGAACCAACATTCACAACCAAATTATCAGAGCTCATACGGGCAACCAGCGGAGAGTAATTACAGAAATACATATGTGTCTCCTGATTGGGATCTTTTGATTAGAGCAGCACAAGCGAAACAAGAATATGAAAGGCAGCGTGCTTTATCAAAAATGCAACAAACAGTAAACAGATATTTGTCATTCTCTTCATACCCCAGAACAATAAGAAACGGCTGGCATAATGCTGTCGTAATGGATAACTATAGCACATGCGTTGATCTAAAAGTGTATGTAGTTGATAACAAAGCTACCAGATGTGCCCTAGATAACTTTGGGGAAAGAGATGTGTCATTTTCAAGTACTATTGAGAATGGAAGAGGAATGATTAAAATTAGATACCCAAATCAGGAAAGTGATTATATGGATGTTTTTTTTATTGAAGCAATTGCTAATCCTAATAGTTTTACCACTGATCCCCTTCCATCAGGAAAAGTAAGTTTTTGGACCAATATGAAGAGAGGAGGTAATTTTAGGTTATATCTTGACGAGATGTACGTAGGAACTTTAACAAAATATTTTGATGCCGGAATCCCTATATGCGGGCAACCGGGGACAATTACCTTAGAATATAAACCAGGAACCTATAAATATGAAGCAGTACCAGAAGGAAGTTATGGAGGAAGAACTATTTCTGGTCAGGTGACCATAGTGGCAGGGGGGTGTGCACGATGCTGCATTACCAGATGAGCTTAACTATTGGACCCGCATGCATTAATATTATAGCTCGGGAATTTCCGGCTATCAGATACTTTATGAGGCCCGGATAAGACCGAGCCTTCCTCCCAACATCTAAATGTCTTAAATCGCCTGCAAATGGCCTTAAACGGCATTTGCCACATATACCATAAAGGCTAAGGCATTAATATTCAATATATTGACAATATAACCCAGGATAACCACCTGGGTTTTCTCATTTCTACTAACCTAATAATCAAATAGCAATGAAAACAAACGACAACAATATTGCTGAAGTAAGACTTATTTATTCAAGTAAAGTCAGCGCATCAGACAGACCACAAGTGCGTTGCTCTGCTGGAGCTCTAGAGTTATTCAGGGAAACTTGGGATAAAGAAACCATTGAACTTTATGAAGAGTGTAAGCT
>CALBTS010000338.1 GCA_937968035.1 uncultured Methanomethylovorans sp. | reverse complement strand
AATACATTACGAAGTTTATAAATTAAAATCGGATGCATTGAGGAGAGAAAGATTTTTGAAAACTACCGAGGGAAAAAGACTGTTGCGTCAACAGCTTCGAGATATATTAAAACAATTAAATTATTCCGTAGATAAGTTGGAAAATAATTCAAAAAGTGATGATTAATTTATAGTGATTTTTGTTCCCGGGTCGTCTAATGGCAGGACAGTGGCCTTTGAAGCCATTAATCTTGGTTCGAATCCAGGCCTGGGAACCATTGTTTAAAATTTATAATTTTAGAAGTAGTTCCATTCGCTGTGATGCATTCCTTTGATGCCATCTCACCGAATAGCTTTGTAGGAACTGCTTTTTTGATTTCCTTGTCCTGGACCTCGATTTTATCCCAGAATAGATCAATATATGCTCGTTTGCGCTGAGGTGATGCGCTGCGATATGCCTTATAGATACCTTCGGTCAGGTGTATCATCTGCTCAAATATCTCACTATTGCTTTGTCTTTTGACGCCAAGCTTTGCCATCTTTCTCTTAATCTCATCAAGCTCAGGCCTAACTGTGTCCATCTGGCGCAGATATGCTTCGGTATCAATGATCCTGTCGGCCAGATCCATTTCCAGGTTATTTCTTCTGGTTTCTAGCTTTGTTTGCTGTGCCAGTAAGTGCTTTTTTGAAATATCTACATGATTATGATTTTCTGATAGGTACTTCTTGGCGTGAACGACCATTCTATCAATTAACGCAGGGGAGAGATTTAAACCCTTGAATAAGGTGCTAACAGCTAGCTCTAGTGACTCAGTATCAATGTTTTGGTTTTTGTTAGAGTGGACAGATACTGGTGCAGGGCAGTGATAGTATGATTTTTCTTTGATACCATGATGCTCAGCAGTGTAAAGCCTGCCACAAATACCACAATGGATGTGTCCGTTAAGTAGGAAATTATGTTTTCTTTTTCTGTCCATAAAATTATTATGTTGATCTAGAATCTCGTTGCATAAAATAAAGGTGTCTTCATCAATAATCGCAGGGTGATTCCCTTGATACTCCTCGCCCTTGTACTCCATTTTACCGATATACCATCTGTCTCGGAGTAAATATGTCATAGCTGTCCGTGCTATTTTTTTATCCTCACGGGCTCTCTTGCGATCTTTTGACCTCAGTCCTTCTTCATACATTTGATTGCATAATTGCTCTACTGTATATTCTCCCGTGGAGAATAGCTGAAAAGCTTTCTTGATGTGTGGCGCTTGCTCTTTGTCTAAGACAATAATGCTTCTGCCAAGGCCATTGAGCACCTTTTCATCTATTGCATTGAGGTAGCCAGTTCTGGCTGGGCCAGGCCACCAGCCAAGTTTAACTTTTTCCAGCATACTCTGACTTGATTTTCTTCCGGTAACTTTTGGCATATAAGCGTTAAAGGCGGCCAAAATTGAATCCATAAAATCACCTTCTGGTGTATCGTCTAGCATCGGCTGATTGATTGACTCTAGTTTCACCCCACAACTCTTAAAAATCTTTTTAAGGGCATAGTGAAGTGCTACATCTCGTGCAATCCTGTCGGTATCAAGCACATATACAAGATCTACCGGATGTTCCTGGCAATAAACCAACATTTCCTGGAGCCCGGGGCGTTTTTCTTTGCTTCCCGAGAACCCCTCGTCTTTAAATACTTCCAATAAATTAAATTTTTTATCCTTAATTACACTTTCAATCTTGCTAATTTGAGATGGGATAGAGCAATTTTCAATTTTTTGCTCTTCAGTTGAGACACGAGCATATGCGACGCAATTCATTTTATTCTCCTCCTAAGTAATTTGATTTAAAAATTTGTTACCTTTAATATAATTATATAGTCTAGAAGCTAACAATCAACTTGTTTTATTCAATACGGCCTCCTTTGGTTGACATTTGCTGCGTTCATTCTCTAATATTTGGTCAACCAAAATCCTCGCTAAACGGGCAGCGAATAAGTCTGCTGTATTTTCTTGGGTAAACTGCCCGTTTAATTTTGTTTGTGAGGATTTCATTAGTTATTAAAAAGTTAGTAATACTTTATTCCTTCGATATCGCCACCTATCGCATAGTTTCTTGGTTTACGATCATCGACGACTTCATCTTCCCACCGAGATTCTTGAAGCCATTTTGCTGGGTAGGGTATATACTTGCCTTCATCTTTCTTCCAACCATTGGAATGGCTACAGGCAATTACTTGCTCAATAATCGTTTTTGTTAGTTCTTCAGAGGGACTTATTAACTTCCAAGATTCAAAAGCAGATCTTTTTGAAAGCCTTTTTGGATATACAGTCCAAAATCGGAGAAAAGAATCGGTATATATATCTTTTTCTTTATTATCGTTATTGTATGTCTTGATTTGTTCTTGGTTTGTTATTTTTTTGTTTTTCATATCACTTAAAAATTTGCGATATTTAGCATCGTTTGTGATTGTTACGATGCTGAATTTATTTTTAGGTTCGATATCAATACAACCATCTTTCTTGAGCCAATTCATACAGTTTCTAACTGTAGCTTGTGTCATATTCAACGCATCGCTTGCGCGCAACACTCCATAGATAAATTGTCCTGGCTTCAACGGGATGATTTGATCTCCCACTGGTGCATCGACAGGGTTGTCAGTTGCCTTGAGCAGACACCAGATCGGAAGAGCACACGTCTGAACTCCAGTCACCGAATACGATC
>CALBTS010000337.1 GCA_937968035.1 uncultured Methanomethylovorans sp. | reverse complement strand
ATGCCCTGATCCAGAAAATCAAACTCAAGAACATAGCCGCGCTCTAATGCAAAAAAACACCCGGCCTCTCCACCGGGCGCTTGCTATTCTCTTCCTTGTAGGCACAACCTACTCTCTATCAGGCCTGAAGGCACAGCCTACGGACATAAGTGGTATTTATATTCCTTTAAAAATTGCAAAGTCTTCTGCTAACCAAAGAAAGATAAAATCATGAAATTCACTACTCATATTATTGAACCGTTTCTCCTTGTAAATGATGTCACCAACTACATCATTTTCAGGGTGTAATAGTGATTGGTAGTAAAAATACTGAATTATGACCGTGCTCAATGGGTTATCTAAAATATGAGATATATCAGTAACAGAACTTAATGAATCAACCTCATCCTCTTTGTCCCGCAAATATTGGTCTAAGCAAAGGATAATTTGATTAATGTAATAAGTCTGATTCAATTGATCATTCTTCATTACTGCATTCATAGCAAAAAATCTATTTGCTAAGAACTGCTTCGTATAAGGTTCTTGAAAAGAATCCGGATTTAACTCACCTATAAAATTCAACGCATCAGAGTACCTGCTCTGTACAGAATATATATATAGCAATCTCAAGGATAGCCTTTTGTAGTTCTGCTGGCATAGCCTCAGATTAGTATTAATTAAAATGACTGCTGAGTCTAAATAGAGGTTGTTCTTGAATAAGTTGTACTTGCTTATTAGCTCTAAAGATTCTTCATTTACTCTTTGGCACAGCAAGGAGTCATCATTGTCCTTGGCATTGACATTTAGGACAACTAATAACATAAACAGCAATGGAATAGCATACAGTTTCATATCGAATCTATCTAGGTGACAAAACATCTCTACCGATTAAACTCCAATCAAACCTTATGGTTGGGTTGAATATTAACAAGGGATTTGGAGAACCTGCTCTAATCGTTGCGTTACGCAATATGCCATCATTTCTAAAAGAAGCTGCAGGAATAAAATTAGTTGCTGATATGGAAGACATTCCTGTTTCATAGAGACAGGAAGCACAATAAACTGATTGTAGTTGGCTTGATTTTGTTTCATTACCAACTGAAATCAATAATGTGCCATTGTATGTGTTTTGGCTGTACTCAGGATTAGCCGAATTAGCAGAGCTATATGTAAGCTGGCCCGAGAATAAGACACCTTCAAATACTCTTCCTTCTTTATTGTTTTCGCTAGAGTTTGCCGCTGATCTGCTAACAATTGGCCTGCTTGATAGTCTACCTCTTGCATATGTATAGCCAGCTACAGGCGCACCAACGCCGGGATCACCATCTACACCTGCTGTTCCAGTGCTCATCTCTTGTTTTTGATATGACTGCGGTAGATTAAGGTCGTTCATAACATCTTGGTCAGTTGGACCTATGTAATTATAGCCTTTAGGCGTCTCACTAGGCTTGGTTACATTATCCATCCACACGTATTCCTGTGTCTCACTGTTTTTAACCCAATCTTGTTCCATTCCATTGGGGTCAACCATCATAATCGGATTACCTCCAACATATGAGTATGGTGTCTGGTTCGGATACTTATCACTCAGCGGATCCACGCTAAGCCAGATGGAGATACCCGGATCATAATATCTTGCCCCGAAGTATGAATACCCCGTTTCATCATCTAATTCCTTAGCTGAAAACTTATACGGAGTATTCCAGGTGCTACGTTCTTCGATGAAGAGCTCGCCAAAGGGAAGGTACTCCAGGT
>CALBTS010000336.1 GCA_937968035.1 uncultured Methanomethylovorans sp. | reverse complement strand
ATCGTATTCGGTGACTGGAGTTCAGACGTGTGCTCTTCCGATCTGCATCGCGCTGCCGACGAAGTACACCGACACGGGGCAGTACTCGAACCCGGGCCGCTTTGCGCGTCCGGGCAGCGTTGCGGCGAGGGATCGGTATGCGTATGTGGAGAACAATCCGCTGCGGTACACGGATCCGAGTGGGCATATGCAGTCGTGTGGGATGGAGGGCTGCGGTATTGTACCACCACTAATCATCCCACGATCACAATGGGGACAATATGCGCCAGGGGAAAACCCAGGTAATTTTTCAGAAGCGGAAAGAGAAACTTATGACCCAAATGATGAGTTTGGTGGTTATTATGAATATAAAGAAGATTTGAAAGATGAGTTAGATACCATTGTTTTGCATCATGTGGGTGATGGAGGCCTTTCTGATAATCCACAGGCAATAGAAAATGCTCATATGGTGGCATTAGGATACTATGACGTAGGTTATCATTTTATTATAGGAACTGACGGGAAGATATATGAGGGGCGAAATATTCGGGCTAGAGGGTATCATGTAAGAGGGTTTAATAGCCATAAAATAGGAATTGTATTGATGGGCGATTTTAGCACCGGATATCCCACTAAGCAACAATTGTATGCAACCCTGGCCTTGGTGAGGTATTTAGATGTTACTTATGGTATAGAGAGTGTTAAAGGTCACAATGAGTTTCTCAATCAAAGCAATACATTATGTCCAGGAAGTAATATCAAAAATTGGGTAAAAATATTCAACAGGGTAGTAAAGAAATGAAAAAGGTCTATAAACTTCATATCATTGTTTGGCTCTTTATTCTAGGAATCAGTGTGTCTTCATGTAGTGATGCTATTGCAACGCGAGATAAAATAGATTCCCTCCATCCGCCAGAACATCTTGTTCTGGCAACCCAAACACTGAATCCAATTACGGTAGGAAAACAGCAACTAATGGAATTTGCTAAAATTATTGAGCAATATTATTCGGATCATGGACAATATCCTGTTACTATATCGGATTTAATGCCAGAGTACATTAAGAAGATACCGTATACGTACGATGGACATAGGATCTGGTATATTCAAGACAATGAATTCGGTTATATGATTGGTTTTGAACCAACAGAGAAGAAATATTGCAGCTATGTTAAATCAGAAGATCTTTTAGAATGTGGTTTTAATAATCCAGAGACATTGATGACCCCTGTTCTACTTACTGAAACACCTTAAATGCGTGATTGGCAGCACGTTGTTGGAGAGGAGCGGATGACAGGCAGCAGCACGTTGAATTACATTCTG
>CALBTS010000335.1 GCA_937968035.1 uncultured Methanomethylovorans sp. | reverse complement strand
AAAACTCAGTTTCAACAGGAAATGCCATCAACCCACGTAAAATGACGAAGAGCCCCTCAAAAGGTAGGCTATAGGTAGTAATGTAATCAATTGCTTGAATACATTCTTCTTTTTTCTCCTTTTTCCTACTACAAGTCAACCCCTCTTCTAAAAATGTTAGTAAAACTTAGGATACGTCTACTTTTGTCTCATTTTTTCTGTTCCTTAATCTCTCTGGCTGAAGATGGCGCCATTTCGGGGACCGGGGCAAAGTGAATCTTTGGTCATCAGTCTATCGTCAGTTATCTGAAAAAATATTATGTATGAGTTTTAATCGGTGTTCCAAGTGTTCCGGTGTTCCATGTTAAAATATTTCATTCGCTACAACATGTTAAAAGGAACACCAGCTGTCAGACAGTGGAACACCTTGTATTTTTGGTGTTCCGTGTGTGAACTCAGGAGTAAGAGACTTAACTACCTATACTTAAAGGTATTTTGAAATATCACCAAACAAGTTCCCGATAAATCGGGCTTGTAAGACCCTGTTACAGGGCACAAGGGCCTCATGCTTCACAACAGCATGGGGACCTTGTCTATTTACGGCTTGATATAAGCATTCAGGCCGATGGTGACAGGCTTGCCGTCGACCATGGCAGTGGTAACTGTGTTGCCACGTGTGCTAGCAACTACCAGCGTTTTGCCTGATGCTGAAGGTGTTGGCTTCTCCAGGTCGATTTCAATACAGAGCTTGTTATCTTTAATTTCCACGTTCATTGCCATGTAGTAGTCCTCCTGTTTTATATACTCGAATTTCTATTTTCTTGCCTTCATCAATTCAGGGCATAAAAAGTTGATCTTGATACCATTTTTCTCCAGCGGTTTCCGATGATGCCACCAATCAGTATCAGACGCATTCAGTATGGTTGGATTATGAGAGCTTGCCTTGGCAATCGCCACAAATTTACGATCAGAAGGATCAAAATCACTCAAGTCTGGATCATCAGGAAATTCTTCAAAGTCATTTGCTGAGCCTGATTTAGAGGTTATCTGTACTCGCTCACAATTTGGATGACAGTGGTTTTCCCATAGCCATCTGACAAATGCATCTCCTGCCCCTGGTTGACCGGATCTGTTTGCATAGCGGAAATACTCTTCAAAGCAAAGACCGCCAGCATCAACAGCAACAATACTCTTGCGTGCTGTTGCCAAAGCATCAAGGCATGCAATAATGCAATCCGGCCCGGCTTGCTCTGTCATTTGATTTGCAACTGCAATGACGTTGGTTTCAACGATTACAGCACTCATTGATTGTCTCGCTTTAACCGTTCCATTTTTGCCCTGGTGATGGCCGATATTTCAGCAAAGTCATCACCAAAAAAATTCTCAGGCCAATTAGTAATTTCACCGAACATTGTAAGGTCAAGGTGACGCAATACCGAACGGCCTTCCTTCATATCGCAGAAGTAGAGTGCTGCGTCAGATGATTCCAAAGTTTCTTCAGCAATATGGCGCTGTAAACGCTTCAGCAGATGTTCGCTATGGCTTTCAAGGATAATCTGGATGTTACGAGATTTAATAGCATCAATGAATACATCAGCTAGTCCAGCCTGAACTGAAGGGTGAAGGTGTATTTCCGGTTGTTCCATCAGAAGAATAGAACCTTCCGGCACATAATAGCAGAGGGTTAAAACCGGTAGGATTTGTGAAACACCGAAACCAACATCGGTTATCAACACCTTGGCGCTTGATGAACTTTTTTGAACCCATACCTGATAAAGATTGCTCCCTTCCTTTATCTGCTCAACTGAAAAGTTATGAATCAACTTCAGCTCTTTCAGCCAATAGGCAACATATTCCTCAACGGTGAATCCCTTTTTCCCTTTGCCACGGGATATTTTTTCCTTCTTCTCCCGTGATGCCAGAAGCGCATCAACAACCCGTTCACCCTTGCGCCCCATGTCGCCGGGCTGTGACCCTGCCCATGTATATTCCCGCTTTGGATATTCACGCAAAGGGCCGAGATAAAAGACCCTTGAAAACATATTCTTTAACTCAAGCTCAAAATCAGCCAGAAATGCTGCGTTCTGATAATAAGCCTTAACCTGATCCGGGAAACCATAACAGTTTATCGGGGGCGGCAATGGCCAAACCCTGCCCGGTGTCCGTACAAATCTGAATGTACCTTCAGAGTTCTTTTTTTCAGGAAAAAGATCAAATTTGTCTTTAGCCTTTGTTTGTCGAACCATTCCGAAATTCTGACCGGCAAATCCATAGGACATCTTTTTAACTGTAGTGCGGCTTGAACCGTTTTCGTCGATTTCAGCGCCGTATGCCAGGGAGTCGCTGGATAAGAGTGTTTTAGCCTTCCGTTCAGGATCATCTATTTTCAACTGATGCGGCAACTTCCATGAAAGACCGTATTTCAGGGTGTTTGTTTCGGCATGATGATACAAAATATCACGAAATGTACCTAACTCCACCAAACTTCCGCCAAGATTGAGCACCTGACTGCGGTCGGAGGATTCTGCCGTTTGCTTGAGCATGAGCAGAAGTTGCATCAGGCTGGTTTTGCCGGAACTGTTGCTGCCGAAAAGGCCGGTAATCGGAGCGAGGCGGATTTCACCTGTGTCTTTCCAGGATTTGAAGTTTTGTGCAAACATTTTTGTAATCATATAGAGACCTCAAGTTCCAAACGCTCGTCACTCATTTTTTCAGTGCCCCCTGGATAATCTCCACCGGTTTCACGGTGCGGCTATGCACCAGGCCGTGATAGATCTCCTTATCCTTCAGGAAAAACAGGTTCAGCTTCTGCACGTACTCGGTTTTGAACTGGTCGCTGTCTTCGGCCTTGAACGGTTTCACCACCTTGGCCACCAGATCATTGATGTAGCAGTTGGCCTGTTTCATCTCTTCCTCGAAATAGAGGCCGTAGACCATGACGTTGATTACCCACTCAAAAGTTGCCGCCTCGCTGGTAAGCCCATGTTGATAGGCGTACTGGAAGATCGGAAGAGCACACGTCTGAACTCCAGTCACCGAATACGATC
>CALBTS010000334.1 GCA_937968035.1 uncultured Methanomethylovorans sp. | reverse complement strand
GTTCCCAAAGCCGATGCACAGCGGAAGAAGGTTTCTTTATGTCGGCGTTCTATTTACACAATAGGCTCGGCACTTAACAGAACAGCTGCTTTTTTTTGTAATGCCACGCCCTTCACATATAATGCTCCCGAATATCGTGAATATATGCTCGTGCAGAGAAATGAACTGGATTTCAGGGAACAGTTGCAGCTTCATGATGCAAAGATGCGACCCATATTAAGTAAACGGGCTGCAACTTTCGGTGTTCTTGACTCAGAGGTTGCCATGCTTCTGGATGAAATGATATCGGACCTTTTAGCACAATATCGAAGATGGACCAATGAAGATTTTCTGCTACAGGTCCGGCTTGAAGTACAGAGGCTTGCAGAAGATGAGCATGTGATGAACAAAGATAAACTCCTTCAGTTACAGCAGGATATTTCCGGCATTGGAGAACTGAGACCACTTCTGATGGGCGATCTTATCCTGAAGAAACTTGATGGCAGATGTACGGAAGATGAGATAATGTTGCTTGAAGGACTTCAAAGGTTCGATTCCTTCAGGTTGCACATATCTGAGGACTTTGACAGGCTTTGTCCTGCCGACGGACTGTATTGTGATTCGCATAAGAGCATTCGACTCGTGCTTATGGGAAAGGATAGCTGGGATGATCTTTGTTCTTATGCACAGCATGAGTTCACCCATTTCCTCAACCATGAGAGATACTTCTTACCTGTGATCAGGAACTGGTATTTCCTGCGGGGTAATTACATGCAGCCTGAGGAACTGGCATCTTTGTACCTGGAACTCATTGATATAGTGCTGTTCCCTCTTACTGAAGATGAAAGGTCGCTGTCCTTTTTGAGAAAGGACCTGGAGATCTGCAAAGCTATCAGAGATGCTGTCATGGATGCTCTTCGGGCATTGCTCATAGATCTGCCAGAGATGTCTCAGATGCAAGAGAATCTTTATGCGCTCAATGAATACTTCAGCCTTTTCAGCATACTGGATGAGTCACTGGCCTATTTATCCGAAAGGCTCGGTTCTCAGATCTATGATAGCAATGCTCTTGCTGAAATGCACGCAACGGTTGCAGACAAGAATGATTTCAAGCTCTTTTATAATACTCTTGCAGTGGCATTGAAGGGAAAAGACCAGAAGGAATTCGATGAGAGTTGTATGCAACTCTGTGCAACATTTATAGATACATGGAATTCATATCCCCTCATGGCAGATCGTGAGGACACTCGGAAATATTTACGTGCCAGGATCCTGAGCCTCTGCTGAATTGTACTAGGGATCTTTCGGATAAATGGAGTATCCTTTACAGGATGTTCTTTAAATGATTATATCCGGATAAGGCAAGCATATTTCTATTCAAGGAAATCTATTTATTAGGTATTACCAACTTGGCCTTATGCATAAGTATTCCGTTATTTGTCCTATCTGTGGTGAGGGACAAGACCCAATGTCCTTGACATGCAGCAAAGGACATGATTCACTTTTACACACTTCTTACAAGACATCACAGATCATCCTCAAAGATCTGCCAGGGATATGGAAATTCTATGATTGGCTGCCTGTAAATGGCATTATACCTGAAGGTTCGGGCAAAACAATAACATATAAAAGTGAGGCCTTTGCAAAGGAACTGGGTCTTTCGAACCTATATATAGCTTTTAATGGATACTGGCCTGAAAAGAATGCTTCCATGATGACCTGCACTTTCAAGGATCTGGAAGCTTTCCCTACCATGCAGAGATTGCTGGAAAGACTGGACAAAAGGATAATGGTTGTTGCTTCAGCAGGGAATACAGCCCGTGCCTTTGCACATGTATGCTGTATAACAGGACAGCCATTGTTGCTTGTCGTTCCGCAGAATAGTGCTCATCGGCTCTGGACACTTCATGATGATACTTCTTCAATATGCCTGGTAACTGTCGAAGGTGATTATTATAATGCCATCGAGCTTGCCAATAAAATATCAGTTAGAGAGGGATTTGTAAGTGAAGGGGGAGCAAAGAACATTGCACGCAGGGATGGCATGGGTACAGTGATGCTTGATGCCGTGCTTGCTATGAAAACACTGCCTATGCACTATTTCCAGGCCGTTGGGAGCGGGACTGGCGGTATTTCCGCCTGGGAAGCATCCATTAGACTTATGCAGGACGGACGTTTTGGCAAAGTATTACCACAATTGCATCTTGCACAGAACCTGCCATGTGCTCCTCTGATCAGTCTGTGTTCAGGCGGCGCTGGAACTAAAGATGTACTGCATGAAGAATGTCCCGGGGACATGTATGATGATGTGCTTTTCAACAGGAAACCTCCATTTTCGGTAAAAGGAGGTGTACGGGATGCCCTGAAAGCCACTGGTGGCAGGATGTATGGCATCGATAATGCTGCTGCAGCTTATGCACATCAATTGTTCGAAGAATTGGAAGGCATTGATATAAATCCGGCTGCTGCAGTCGCAGTTGCCGCTCTTATGGAAGCTGTTAAAAATGGAAATATCGGCCATAATGACAGTATCGTTCTTAATATCACAGGCGGAGGAATGCAAAGATTGCACAAGGATCACAACCTGATCTCTATTACGCCTGATATGAGGGTATCTGCTCATGACCCGGAAGCAGAGTTGAAGATCGTAGAAAAAGTTTCTGAAAAGTTTAAGAGGTAGGAATATGAGGGATGTAATAACACTGACCATTCTGGGTGGTGTCAACAAGGAAGGAATTCCAGAGTCCATTGACAGGATAGAAGTAAACAAAGGTGAGATTATCGGCATAGTTGGCCCCACTGGCTCGGGAAAAAGCACGCTTATAGATGATATTGAGCAGCTTGCCCGGGGGGATACTTCTTCAGGCAGGCATATACTTATTAACGGTGAAGTACCGGACACTTCGATCAGAGTGGACCCACGGCTTAAACTGGTGGCTCAACTCTCTCAGAAAATGCACTTTCTGGCAGATATGACCGTGGAAGATTTCCTTATAATGCACGCCAGAAGCAGAGGGAAGGGGCCAGGACTTGTGCACCGTGTTTTGGAACTTGCCAATACCCTCACCGGAGAACCCATAGCCCTGCATCACCATCTTACAGCACTTAGCGGCGGTCAGTCACGTTCTCTCATGACAGCTGACATTGCTGTTATCAGTGATTCGCCTGTGGTGCTCATCGATGAGATAGAAAATGCAGGTATCAGAAAGCAGGAAGCTCTGGAACTGCTTGCATGTGAGGGCAAGATAGTGGTAGTTGTGACCCACGATCCTGTACTTGCACTCATGGCCACCCGCAGGATAGTGATGAAAAATGGCGGCATGGTGGATGTTATTACTACAAGCTCACAGGAACAACAGGTCTGTTGCAAGATAGCTGAAGTGGACAACTGGCTGCTCTCCCTCAGAGAAACCATCCGCAGGGGAGACCTTGTTGAGGGTACGGTATGAAACTTGTTGTAATTGCAGGTACTCCTGGGTCAGGTAAAACTTCTGTGTTGCTTCACACGATCAAAGCTCTTGTATCCCTGGGAAATTCCCCTGCAGTGGTCAAGATCGATTGTCTGTGGACAGATGATGACCAGAGGTTCCAGAGGCTTGGAATACCTGTGCAGGTAGGACTTGCTAAGGACATGTGTCCTGACCATTTTACGATCTACAACACAGAAGAAATGCTGAGATGGGCAGAGACCCAGGGTTCTGACATGCTGCTTAATGAAACTGCAGGTCTTTGCCTTCGATGTGCTCCCTATCCTGATGATTGCCTTGCTGTTTGTGTCATCGATGTGACCACCGGACCGAACACCCCTCTTAAGGTCGGCCCGCTGCTCACCACTGCAGATGTGGTGGTCATGACAAAGGGAGACGTGGTTTCCCAGGCAGAGCGGGAAGTTTTCCGGGAAAGGGTCCTGGATGTGAATCCCGGATGCAGTATTGTGGAGGCAAATGGACTAACAGGTAAAGGCTCTTTTGAGCTTGCTGAGCTGATACGTGCTTCTCCTGATACAGGGATCGGGATGAAATTACGATATAATCCCCCTCTTGCAATTTGTTCTTTGTGTACCGGTGAGATGAGAGTGGCACGCAAACACCACATGGGTGTACTGCGCAGCCTTGATGGTTCCATGGAGTACAGGGGTGAGTGAACAATGGATAAGATCCTGTCCCTTCTGCCTGGATACAATTGCGGTAGCTGTGGTTTTAAGCAATGCAGGGATTTTGCGGCACAGATCACCGATGAAGCAGGCCTTATGCGCTGCCCTTTCCTTGAAAGGGAACTATTCAGAAAGAATCTGGAGCAGTTAAAAGAGATCGTAGGTAAAGAAAAAAACACCGAAAAAGAAGAAGAAAAGGAAAAAGAAGTAATAGGCATTATTGATGGTCTTAAAGCCGATTTTTTACTTGGTCCCCTGCAGGACGAACGCTCCTGCAGAGAAGATATTCATCCCCTGGATGGATCTCTTGGGATAGAAATTGGAGATATATTACGCTACAGACCGCTTGGATGCCCGATCACACATTTTGCAAAAGTGATAGACAAATCCCCGGGCATGTATACCGTACACATTGTAGGACCTTTGCACAGGCTTGGAAAGAACGAATTTTCTTTTAAGGATGCAGGTCTATGCATGATCCTCGCCTTCGAAGGCATGGTGGTCAAAGGAAAGGTTCCGTCAGTGTGCCAGACAGTGAAGTTCCTGCCGGAACACTGCATGATGCAGAAAGTGCATTCCGGCATCGTGGTATCTGTAGAGGGCCGCAGGCTTCGCATAGAGGCCATAGACCTTAAAGTGTGGTGAAGAGATATAACAACTGAGGATAGCGGATGGACAATAATCCCTCAATAGCAGTGCTGCAAGGCATGAAAAAAACAGGTGTGGATTTCGTGGTCAGTGTACCCTGCGTGAACCTGAAGGATCTCATATTGATGGTCGACAATGACCCGGATATCATCCATGTGGCGGTCACGAGGGAAGAAGAAGGCGTAGGAGTATGTGCAGGAGCATATATGGGTGGAAAAAGAACTGCAATATTGATGCAGAATTCAGGTCTTGGGAATTCCATCAATGCCCTTGCTTCCCTTAACGAACTGTACGGCATACCCCTGCTCATGATCATGAGCCACAGAGGCGTGGAAGGGGAAACTGTCTGTGCACAGGTGCCTATGGGAGAACTCACTCCGGGTTTACTGAAAACAATGGATATCCCTTTTTTTGTGCCGGCTTCAAAACAGGAAGCTGAAAACTTAATTGTTCAAGCAATAACAATATCCCTGGAAAAGAAATGTCCTGTGGCCGTGCTGTTAAAGATAGGTTTCTGGAGGTTATGATGATACGTCTGGATGCTATCAAGATCATTGCAGATAAAGCCAAAAAAGACGGATCACTGCTGATAAGCAATATTGGCATACCTTCTAAAGAAGTGTATTACTCATGCGATACGCAGCGCAACTTCTACATGCTGGGTTCTATGGGACTTGCTTCTTCCATAGGTCTGGGCTTGTCCCTTGCAAAGCCTCAAAGACATGTGATAACGATCGAAGGCGATGGCTCCATGCTTATGAACCTGGGCAGTCTTGCAACCATAGCAAGCCAGCACCCGGGAAACTATCTGCTGATAATAATAGACAAT